>JBEQUF010000251.1:0-9193 GCA_040349295.1 Actinomycetota bacterium
ACGGGATCGACGACGGGCGGATCAAGCCGGGCTCGCTCCTGCTGATGACGGGCATGGGCGCAGGGCTCACCTGGGGGAGCGCGCTCATGAGATGGTCTCTCGGATGAGCGTCGCCTTCTGCTTCCCCGGACAGGGCTCGATCGAGGCCGGCATGGGCCGCGACATCGCCGAGGCGTTTCCCGCCGTCCGCGACATCTACCGGCGCGGCAGCGAGGCGAGCGGGCTCGACCTCGAGCGGCTCTGCTTCGAGGCCGACCAGGAGGAGCTCGTCGACACGGCCGTCCAGCAGCCGGCGCTCGTCGCGACGTCGATCGCCTTCCTGCACGCGGTCAAGGAGAAGTTCGGCATCGTCCCCGACGTCGTCGTCGGCCACTCGGTCGGCGAGTTCGCGGCGCTCGCCGCCGCCGGCGCGATGACGATCGAGGAGGCGATCGCGCTCGTGCGCGAGCGCGGCATCGCGATGGCCGAGGCTGCGCGCGCCAAGCCGGGCTCGATGGCCGCGATCCTCGGTCTCGAGGACGAGGTGGTCGAGCAGCTCTGCCGGAAGATCCTCGGCGTGTGGCCTGCGAACTACAACTGCCCCGGGCAGATCGTCGTCTCCGGCGAGAACCCGGCGGTCGACGAGTGCATCGAGCTCGCGCAGGAGGCCGGCGCCCGCCGCGCCGTCAAGCTCAAGGTCTCGGGCGCGTTCCACTCGCCCCTCGTCGCGCGCGCCGCCGAGCGGCTGCGTCCGGCGGTCGAGAAAGTGCACTTCACCGAGCCGATCGCGCCCTTCATGTCCACCGTCACCGCGCGCATCGAGTCGGCGCAGCGGATGGCGCCGCTGCTCGTCGACCAGCTCACCGCACCCGTCCGCTTCACGCAGGCGGCGTCGGAGCTGATGAAGAGCGGCGTCCACACGTTCGTCGAGGTCGGTCCCGGCAACGTCCTGTCCGGCCTCGTGAAGCGCATCGACCGCACGGCGAAGGCGATCTCCGTCAACAGTCTCGCCGCCCTCGAGAAGCTGCCGGACGCGCTCGCCGACTCGTGAGCTTCGCGTCGCTGGAGGGGAAGACGGCGCTCGTCACGGGCGCCTCGCGCGGCATCGGGCGCGCGATCGCCGTCGAGCTCGCCGCCGCGGGGGCCTCGGTCGTCCTCGGGTACCGCTCGGGCGCCGAGGAGGCGAACACGCTCGCGGCCGAGATCTCGGGCCGGGCGATCCAGGCCGACGTGTCGAGCGCGGAGGATGCTGCGCGCCTCGTCGAGGAGGCCGGCGACCTCGACATCCTCGTCAACAACGCCGGGCTCACCCGCGACGGCCTGCTCGCGCGGATGTCGGACGACGACTGGCGCACCGTCATCGAGACGAACCTCTCGTCGTGCTTCTACACGTGCCGGGCCGTCGTGCGGCCGATGATGAAGAAGCGGGGCGGGGCGATCGTCAACGTCTCCTCGATCGTCGGCGTCCACGGCAACTGGGGGCAGACGAACTACGCGGCCTCGAAGGCCGGCATCATCGGCTTCACCAAGTCGCTCGCCCGCGAGCTCGGCTCGCGCGGCGTGCGCGCCAACGTCGTCGCGCCGGGCTACGTCAAGACGCAGCTCACCGACGTCCTGCCCGAGGAGGCGACGAAGGCGATGCTCGACAACACGCCGCTCGCCCGGCTCGGGGAGCCGGAGGACGTCGCCGGGGCGGTACGCTTCCTCTGTTCGGACGAGGCCTCGTTCATCACGGGCGAAGTGCTCCTCGTCGACGGCGGATTGGGGATGTAGTCAGTGGACAAGAGGCGTGTGGTCATCACGGGCATGGGCGCGGTGTCGCCGCTCGGGCTCGACGTGGAATCGACGTGGGAGGCGCTGATCGCCGGCAAGTCCGGCGCCGGCCCGATCACCCACTTCGACCACTCCGACTACAAGGTGCACTTCGCGCACGAGGTCAAGGACTTCGACCCGACCGTCTGGATCGACAAGAAGGACGCGCGGCGGATGGATCGCTTCGCGCATCTCGTCATCGCTGCGGCGCGGATGGCGGAGGCGGACTCCGGCATCGACATCAAGTCGGAGGCCGACCGCGTCGGCGCCTCGATCGCGACCGGCATCGGCGGCATCAAGTCGTTCCAGGAGTGCTACGACACGCTGATCACGAAGGGCCCGGATCGCGTCAATCCGTTCGCGATCCCGTCGATCATCCCGAACCTCGGCGCGGGCTGGGTCTCGATCATGCTCGGCACGCGCGGCCCGCTCGGCGCGCAGTGCACCGCGTGCGCGGCCTCGAACATGGCGATCGGCGACGGGCTCGACGCGATCCGCCTCGGCCGCGCCGACGTGATGCTCTGCGGCGGCACCGAGGCGGCGGTGAACGAGGTCGGCATCGCAGGCTTCGCCGCGATGCGCGCGCTCTCGCTGCGAAACGACGACCCCTCGAAGGCGTCGCGGCCGTTCGACGGTGGGCGCGACGGCTTCGTCATGGGCGAGGCGGGCGCGGTGCTCGTGCTCGAGGAGCTCGAGCATGCCAAGGCGCGCGGCGCGAAGATCTACGCGGAGGTCGTCGGCTACGGGCTCTCGTCCGACGCGAACCACATCACCGAGCCGGATCCGACCGGCCCGGTGCGCGCGTTCCAGATGGCGCTCGACGACGCCGGCGTCACCGCGGCCGACATCGACTACATCAACGCGCACGCCACGTCGACGCCGATCGGCGACGCGTCCGAGACGAAGATGCTGAAGCTCGCGCTCGGCGAGGAGAATGCGCGCAAGACGCCCGTCTCCGGGACGAAGGGCGCGACCGGCCACTGCCTCGGCGCCGCCGGTGCGATCGAGGCGACGTTCACCGTCTTCGCGGTGCAGCACGACCTGTTGCCGCCGACGATTAACTACGAGGTCGAGGATCCGGAGTGCGATCTCGACTACGTGCCGAACGAGGCGCGCAGCACGACCGTGAACGTCGCCGTCAGCAACTCCTTCGGCTTCGGCGGGCACAACGCCTGCGTCGTCTTCCGCAAGTTCTAGCGTTTTCGCGATGGACGAGCTCGTCGAGGTTCGCCGGTCGCGGCGTGCTCGCCGTTGGACGTTGTCGGTTCCGTGGGGTGAGCCGACGTTGCTCGTCGCGCCGCCGTGGATGTCGGACGACGAGATCGCGAAGGTGATCGCCTCGCATCGCGAGTGGGTCGCGCACGAGCGGTCGAAGCAGCGACCGCGGCTGCGACTCGATCCGGCCACGGTCTCCGAGGTCGAGGCGCGCCGTGCGGCGCGCGAGCTCGTGGCGATGCTCTGCGACGAGGAGGCGGATGCGCTCGGCGTCAGCTGGACGAGCATCCACATCCGCGACCAGCGCTCGCGCTGGGGCTCCTGCTCGACGCGGGGGACGCTGTCGTTCAACTGGCGGCTCGTGCTGGCGCCGTTCGAGGTGCTCGACTACGTCGTCGTGCACGAGCTCTGCCATCTCCGCGAGCCGAACCACTCGCGGCGGTTCTGGAAGCTCGTCGAGGCCCGCCGTCCCGAGTGGCGCCGGCATCGAGACTGGCTCCACGAGCACGGCCCCGAGCTCCTGGCCTTTCGGCCCGCGGCCTGAAGCGCCACTTGACAAGAAACGGGGGTTACCCCCGTAGGTACGAATCGGACTTGGCGAGCCAGTCTTCGCGGGGCGGGGTGAAGACGTCGACGTCGAGCGTGTCCTCGAGCGCGACCGCCATGTGCGGGACGTTCGCCGGGATCGTCAGCACCTCGCCCGCGGCGACGTCGATCTCCTCGCCGCCGATCGTGAAGCGGAGCCGTCCCTCGAGGATGTACGTCAGCTGCTCGTTGTGGTGCGAATGCTCCGGGACGACCGCGCCCTGCTTCAGATAGACGTGCGCGATCATCAGCTGGTCGCCTGTGATCACCCGCCGGGAGATCAGCGCCGACAGCTCCTCGTGCTCGACCTCGTCCCACCGATAGTGCGTCATGATGGTGAGTCTATGGAGCGCTGGGCGACCTTCGACTGCTACGGGACGCTGATCGACTGGAACGGCGGCGTCGGCCGCGAGCTCGAGCGGCTCTTCGGCGCCGCGAGCGCGCCGGAGCTCCTCCGCCGCTACCACGAGCTCGAGCGCGAGCTGCAGCGCGAGCAGCCCTCCGCGACCTATCGGGAGATCCTCACGCAGGTGCTGCCGCGGCTCGGCCCGGTTGCGCCGGACGAGCACGACGCCCTCGCACGGTCGCTGCCGAGCTGGACGGCGTTCCCCGAGGTGCCGGCCGCGCTCGAGGATGCGCGCGCACGCGGCTGGAAGCTCGCGATCCTTTCGAACACCGACCGCGACTTCGTCGAGGCGTCGATGGAGCAGATCGGCGTGCCGTTCGAGCTCGCGATCGTCGCCTCCGAGATCGGCTCGTACAAGCCCGACCACGGCCACTGGCGTGCCTTCCGCGAGCGCGTGCCCGACGCCGACGCGCACGTCCACGTCGCCGCGAGCCTCTTCCACGACGTCGTGCCCGCGACCGCGCTCGGCCTGAAGACCGTCTGGATCAACCGGCTCGGCGAGGCGCCGGAGCCGCCGCCGGACATCGAGCTGCACTCCCTGACCGGCCTTGCCGACGCACTCGACTCGCTCGCCGCATGAAGAGCCGCGCGATCACGACCGACGACCTCCCGCGCGTCGCGCAGCTGCTCAAGGACGACGAGGAGTTCTTGCTCGAGCGGCCGTCGCTGCTCGGCGTCAACGACGTGCGCGAGTGGCTCTCGCGCACCGACCTCGAGCACGACAGCTGGCTCTACGAGGACGACGGCGAGCTCGCGGCGATCGGCTGGGTCGACGTCATGGAGGGAAGCGACGTCGGCTTCGCGATCGGCGTCGTCCATCCGCGCTGGAAGGGACGCGGCATCGGCGCGGAGCTGCTCGAGCGCTCGACCGAGCGGCTGCGCGGCCGCGTCCCGCGCATGCACCAGGTCGCGTTCGGCACCGACACCGCCGCCGCCGAGCTGATGACGTCGCGCGGCCTCGACGAGGTGCGACGCTTCTACGAGATGGCGATCGAGCAGACGGAGCCGCCGGCGCCTGTCGACCTCCCGGTCGAGACCGTGACCGAGGCCGATCTCCGCGACTTCCACGCGGCGATGGACGAGGCGTTCCAGGATCACTGGGAGCACCACTCGACGCCGTACGACGAGTGGTGGGAGCGTCACTCGAAGAACCCGAACCTCGACCTCTCGGTCTGGTTCCTGATTCGAGGCGAGGACGGCGAGGTCGCCGCCGTCTCGCGCAACGAGGCGAACCGGAACGGCGGCGGCTACATCGGCGCGCTCGGCGTGCGCCGCAAGTACCGCGGCAAGGGTTATGCCAAGGCGCTGCTGCTGCACTCGTTCCGCGAGTTCTACGAGCGCGGGATGCCGCGCGTGACGCTCGGCGTCGACGCGCAGAACCCGACGGGCGCGACGCATCTCTACGAACGCGTCGGCATGCACGTCGAGATGGAGAACGTCGTCTTCGAGAAGCGATTCGACGGATGAGCACGCTGCGCGCGAAGTGCCCGACGTGCAACGCGATGACGGCGGTCGCGATCGGCCCCGAGTACGAATGCCACTCGTGCGGCCGCACCTTCGCAGCCGGGCTCGTTCGCGTGCCGCGTGCCTGGGGCGCCGGCGGCGAGGCGATGGTCGAGGCCGCGTCGCTCGGGCTCGACTATCCCGAGGCGTCGGTGATCGAGGAGGACTCGCTCCAGGCGCAGAACCTCGCGCTCGCATCCGATCTGCCGGTGCGCCCGCTGATCCTCGGCGGCTGCTGCTGCGCACACGTCGGCGCGGTGCAGGGGCTTGCGAGCCGACACGACCGGCTCGGCGTCATCTGGTTCGACGCGCACGGCGACCTGAACACGCCCGAGACGTCGCCGAGCGGCAACCAGTGGGGGATGCCGCTGCGGATGCTGATCGACGCCGGCACGGTCGACCCGCAGGACGTCGCGCTCGTCGGCGCGCGCGACCTCGACCCGCCCGAGGTCGAGTTCGTCGCGGCGGCCGGCATCCACGACGCGCCCGACGCCGTCCTCGACCGCGTCGACTGCGTCTACGTCGCGCTCGACTGCGACGTGTTCGAGCCCTCGGAGATCGGCGTTTTCATGCCGGAGCCCGGCGGCCCCACGCTGAGCCACGTGGAGCGCGTCCTCGGCTCGATCCGCGCCTCGGGCTCGGTCGTCGGAGCGGGCTTCACCGGGCTCGCGCCCGACGCGGCGAACGTCGAGAAGCTCGAGCGGCTCGCCGCAACCTTGGGCTTCTGAGACGGGTCTAAGCTTCTGCAGTGTCCAACATCGACGTGTCCGTCGAGACCGGCGACAAGCCGGCTCCGCCCCCGAAGCATCCGAACACCTGTCCCGTCTGCCATTCCCACTACCGGGACGACGAGCTGGAGGCGGCGCTCTGGGTCTGCGCGCATTGCGGCCACCACTTCCCGATGCGCGCCCGCGCGCGGATCGCGTCGCTCGCCGACGGCGACTCGTTCGTCGAGGAGGCGGCCGAGCTCCACTCGGAGGACCCGCTCGGCTTCTTCGACCTGCGGCCGTACACGGAGCGGCTCGCCGAGGCCGAGCTCTCGACGGGCCTCGCCGACGCGATCGTCATCGGCCAGGCGACGATCGAGAGCCGGGGCTGCGAGCTCGCGATCATGGACTTCTCGTTCATGGGCGGCTCGATGGGCAGCGTCGTCGGCGAGAAGTTCTCGCGCGCATGCGACAGCGCCGCCGAGCGCGGCGTGCCGCTGATCAGCATCACGAGCTCGGGCGGCGCCCGCATGCAGGAGGGGATCCTGGCGCTCATGCAGCTGCCGAAGACCGTCTGCTCGGTCGAGGACCTGAAGGACGCCGGGCAGCCGTTCATCTCGGTGATGGCCCATCCGACGACCGGCGGCGTGCTCGCGAGCTTCGCGACCATGGGCGACGTCCTGCTCGCCGAGCCGAACGCGCTCATGTCGTTCGCCGGCCCGCGGGTCGTCCAGCAGATCACGCGGGAGACGCTCCCCGAGGATTTCGGCCGTTCCGAGCAGAACCTCCGCTTCGGGAACATCGACGCGATCGTCCCGCGGCCGGAGCTGCGCGGGACGCTCTCCAGGCTCCTGAGGTTGTTCGATGCCCCCGTCTGAACACGAGTTGCGTCTGCGCGAGCGGCTTGGGAGGCTTCGCAACATGCCGTTGCTCGGTGGCGCGAAGCTCTCCGGCGACCTCCAGCGGTTCGAGAAGCAGCTCGAGCGGATGCAGGAGGACGCGACCGACGAGGAGATCTGGACCAGCGTCCAGCTGGCCCGCCACGAGAACCGCCCGTACACGCTCGACTATGTCGAGCGGATGCTCGACGACTGGTTCGAGCTGCACGGCGACCGTGGCAACGCCGACGACGGCGCGATGATCGCGGGCCTCGGCAGGCTCGACGGCCGCACGGTCGCGCTCGTCGGCCAGCAGAAGGGGCGAGACATCAAGGAGCGCGCCGAGCGGCGGTTCGGGATGCCGAACCCGGAGGGCTACCGCAAGGCGATCCGCGTCATGGAGCTCGCCGAGCGGCACCGGTTCCCGCTCGTCTCGCTCGTCGACACGCCGGGCGCCTATCCGGGCGTCGCGGCCGAGCAGCACGGCCAGGGCGGGACGATCGCCGAGTCGCAGGCCGTGATGGCCCGCCTGACCATCCCGACCGTGGCGGTCGTGATCGGCGAGGGCGGCTCCGGCGGCGCGGTCGCGATCGCGCTCGCCGACCGCGTCCTGATGCAGGAGCATGCGATGTACGCCGTCATCTCGCCGGAGGGGTGCGCGACGATCCTCTGGCGCGACGCCGGCGAGGCCAAGAAGGCGGCGGCCGCCTTCAAGCCGGATGCCGTCCACTGCCTCGAGCTCGGCGTGATCGACGGGATCGTGCCGGAGCCGCCCGGCGGCGCCCACGAGGACCACGACGCGGCCGCCCGGCTGCTGCAGGAGGCGATCGTCGACCACCTGGACAATCTCGAGGATCTCCCCGGCGACGAGCTGCGCCGGCGGCGCCGGGCGAAGTTCCGGTCGCTGGGCGTCTTCGCCTAGGTTTCGTCAGGTTCCGGCCAGCGCTGTCCACAGCGTCCACAGGCTTATCCCCGGCCATTCCTATGGATCGAAACCGGTCCCAGTACGACTCGAGGCCGGCAAAGCCGGCCCCGAGCATCGACCCCCCGCTGGGTGGAGAAGGTTGATGACGCTCTTTCACGGCCCCCGGGTATCCAAACCCCGATGACCGACGAGCTCGGCGAGTACCGGCGCAAGCGGAACCCGAAGGCGACCCCCGAGCCCTTCGGCGCGTCCGGGGAGCGGCCGGCCGGCCCCGTGTTCGTCGTCCAGCGCCACGACGCCCGCCGCCTCCACTACGACTTCCGGCTCGAGCTCGACGGCGCGCTCGCCTCGTGGGCGGTGCCGAAGGGCGTGCCGCTCGAGCCCGGCCAGCGGGTGCTCGCCGTGCACGTGGAGGACCACCCGCTCGACTATGCGAGCTTCGAGGGGACGATCCCGGCCGGCAACTACGGCGCGGGCACCGTCGAGCTCTGGGACACCGGGACGTTCGAGCTCGTCGAGCGGAAGCCGGACGGCGGTCTCACGGTGCACCTCCACGGCGGCCGGCTCGAGGGGCTCTGGACGCTCATCCCCGCGCATCTCGACGGCCAGGAGAAGAACTGGCTGCTCGTGAAGAAGCACGACGAGGCCGACCGGCCGGTGCGCAACGACTACCGGCCGATGCTCGCGACGCTCGCCGACGGCCTGCCGCGCGGCGACGACTGGACCTACGAGGTCAAGTGGGACGGCTACCGGGCGCTCGGCTACGTCCGGAACGGCACGGCGAAGCTCGTATCGCGGAACGGGAACGACCTGACGCCGCGGTTCACCGCGATCGCCAGGGCGCTCGAGAAGGCGACCCGGAGATCGGAGTGCGTCGTCGACGGCGAGGTCTGCGCGCTGGACGAGCAGGGCCGGCCGAGCTTCAGCGCGATGCAGCAGGGCAGGCAGCAGCTCGTCTACGCCGTCTTCGACGTGCTCGAGATCGACGGCGTGCCGGTGGTCGACCTGCCGATCGAGGAGCGCCGCGAGCGGCTCGAACAGCTGCTGAACACGCGGACGAAGGGTGCCGAGGCCGTGCAGGTAAGCGTGGCGTTCGACGACGGCGAGGCGCTCTTCGAAGCCGCACAGCAGCAGGGGCTCGAGGGCGTGATGGCGAAGAAGCGCGGCTCCCGCTACACGGAGG
>JBEQUF010000298.1:0-3482 GCA_040349295.1 Actinomycetota bacterium
CGACGGCGGCGTGAACTGGATCGACACGGCGGCGTTCTGCGGCTGGGGCTACGCCGAAGAGGTGGTCGGCCGTGCGCTCCGCGGGCGCGACGACGTGCTCGTCTTCACGAAGTGCGGCACCTTCCGCCGTGAGGACGGCGACGACTACATGGATCTCCGGCCCGAGTCGATCCGCAGCGACGTCGAGCAGAGCCTGCGCCGGCTGCAGCGTGACTCGGTCGACCTCCTCCAGCCGCACGACGTCGATCGCGACGTGCCGATCGAGGAGACCTGGGGGACGGTCCAGGAGCTGATCGCCGAGGGCAAGGTGCGGCACGGCGGCCTCTCGAACCATCCGCCCGAGCTCGTCGAGCGAGCGCTCGCGGTCGGGCCGGTCGCCTCGCTCCAGTTCGAGTACAGCGCACTCGAGCGGCGCGAGGAGGAGCGGGCCCTGCGCTGTGCCCACGACCACGGGCTCGGCGCGATCGTCTGGGCGCCGCTCGCGAGCGGCTTCCTGACGGACGGCTTCGACGTCGACGCGCTCGACCCCGACGACTTCCGCCGCCGCCACCGGTTCGCACAGCTCGATCTCCGCCACGTGACCGCCGAGCTCGGCGAGCCGCTGACGTGCAACGCGTTGCGCTTCGTCCTCCGCCACCCGGCCGTGACCGGCGCGATCGTCGGGGTTCGAACCGAGCGCGAGGCGCGCGAGATCGTAGGCTTCGCACCGTGACCGACGTCCTGATCTTCGCGGACACGCTGCGCTCGCCCGAGATGCGGCACGAGGTGCCGCTGCCGGTGCCGGATCCGTTCCTCTACGTCGAGCGCGGCGGCGACCGGATCGTCGTCTGCAGCTCGCTCGAGGCGTCGCGCATCGGCGCGGCCGGCGACTACCGGGTGCTGACGCCCGAGGCGTACGGCGTCGACGAGCTCCTGCGCGGTGGGATGTCCCGCGACGAGGCCGAGCTCGAGTGCTATGCACGGGCGCTGAGCGAGCTCGGCGTCGTCGAGGCGGCGGTGCCGCCGGCGTTCCCGCTCGAGCTCGCCGACCATCTGCGCGCGAACGGGATCGAGCTCTTCGCTGACCGGGAGGGCTTCCAGGACCGGCGTCGCCGCAAGACGCCGCCGGAGATCGAGGGGCTGCGCCGCGCGCAGCGCGCCTGCGAGGCCGCGCTCGACGTCGCGCGCGAGCTGCTCCGGGACGCCGAACGGACGCCGGTCACGGTCGAGGAGATCAAGCTCGAGATCGAACGGGTCTTCACGCAGCACGGCGTCATCGGCGAGGAGTTCATCGTCGCGCCCGGCGCGCAGAGCGCCGTCGGGCACGAGATGGGGAGCGGGCCGATCAAGCCGGGCGAGCCGGTCGTCATCGACCTGTTCCCACGCGACCGCGAGACCGGCATCTACTCCGACATGACGCGGACGTACTGCGTCGGCGAGCCGCCCGCGGAGCTCGTCGAGTGGCACCGGCTCGTCAAGCAGGCGCTCGACGAGACGACGGCCGCGACGCGGCCCGGCGTCAACGGCCGCGACCTGATGCAGATGGCGTGCGACCTCTTCCACGCCCACGGCTTCCCGACGCCGCTGCACAAGGAACCGGGCGAGGTGCTCGACAGCGGCTTCTTCCACGGGCTCGGCCACGGCGTCGGCCTCGAGGTGCACGAGGCGCCGGCGATCTCGCGGAGCGGCGACGACCTCGTCCCGGGCGACGTGATCACGCTCGAGCCGGGGCTCTACCGGCCCGGATTCGGCGGCGTGCGCCTCGAGGACATCCTCGTCGTCACCGCCGACGGCGCCGAGGTCGTGACGCAGTACCCGTACGACCTCGAGCCGTGATGCATAACCGTTGCCCCAACGGGTAACGGTCGGTTACATAGGTAACCGATGGAGGAGGTTGGTCGCATGGCTGTTGCTGTCGACCGTCCCTCGACGCTCGTGGAGGCCGTTCCGGCGGCCGACCCCGCGCCGCTCGGACTGGCCGCGTTCGCGCTCACGACGTTCCTGCTGAGCGGGCACAACGCGAGCTTCATCCCCGACCTGATCTGGGTCGGGCCGGCACTCTTCTACGGCGGGCTCTGCCAGCTGCTCGCGGGCATGTGGGAGTTCCGGAACCGGAACGTCTTCGGGGCGACGGCGTTCTCGACGTACGGCGGCTTCTGGATGGGCCTCGGCATCATCGTCGTCCTCGCCAACGTGTCGAAGAACCTCGGCGCCGCGGTGGAGGGCACGAACCTGACGAGCGGGCTCGCCTGGTTCCTGATCGCGTTCGCGATCTTCAACACGTACATGCTCCTGCACAGCCTGCGCGTGAGCGTCGCGGTCTTCCTCGTCTTCCTGACGCTCGAGATCACGGAGATCGTCGATGCCGCGGGCTTCTTCAACATCTCGCACGGCGGGACGGAGTGGCTGCTCCACGCCGGCGGGTGGTGCGGCATCGTCACCGCCGCCGTCGCGTGGTACACCTCTGCGGCGGGCGTCGTCAACGGGATGTCGCCCACGCCGGTGTTCCCGGTCGGCGCGCCGCCGATCGGCCGCACCGGCACCCCGATGCCGAGGCGAGCGGAGGCGTAAGCGCATGTCCAGCGAGACGGAACAGCACCACGCAATCGACACGATGCTCCTGGAGGAGCGGACGTATCCGCCGCCTCCCGAGTTCGCGAAGCAGGCGAACGCGCAGCCGGAGATCTACGAGGAGGACTTCGAGTCGTTCTGGGACCGGAACGCCCGCGAGCGGGTGACCTGGTTCGAGCCGTACTCGAAGCTCTACGAGTGGGAGCCGCCGTTCGCCAAGTGGTACCTCGGCGGCACGCTCAACGTCTCGTACAACTGCCTCGACCGGCATGTCGAGAGCGGCAAGGGGTCGAAGGTCGCGTTCCACTGGGAGGGCGAGCCGGCCGACGAACGTCGTGCCATCACCTACGCCGAGCTGCAGCGCGAGGTCGCGCAGTTCGCGAACGCGCTGAAGAAGCTCGGCGTGCAGAAGGGAACCGCCGTCGCGATCTACATGGGCATGGTCCCGGAGCTGCCGGTGGCGATGCTCGCGTGCACGCGGATCGGCGCTCCGCACACGGTGGTGTTCGGCGGCTTCTCGGCCGACTCGCTCAGCGACCGCATGAACGACATGGGGTGCGAGGTGCTGATCACGCAGGACGAGGCGTGGCGGCGGGGCACCACCGTCGCGCTCAAGACGACGGCAGACGAGGCGATGGCCGACGCGCCGGGCGTCAAGACCTGCGTCGTCCTGCGCCGCACCGGCAACGAGGTGCCGATGCAGGACGGCCGTGACGTGTGGTGGAACGACGCGGTCGACGGCGTCGACGACGTGTGCGAGCCCGAGCCGATGGACAGCGAGGACCTGCTGTTCCTCATGTACACGAGCGGGACGACCGCCAAGCCGAAGGGGATCATCCACACGACCGGCGGCTACCTCACCGGCGCCGCGACGACCCACTGGTACATCTTCGACCTGAAGCCCGAGGGCGACGTGTACTGGTGCGCGGCCG
>JBEQUF010000306.1:0-5427 GCA_040349295.1 Actinomycetota bacterium
CGTGGTCGACGGTCGATCGCGGCAGCCGGCGCGCTCGCCGGCACGGCAGTTTGCTTCGACTACTCCAGCGGCGTCGTCGTGCTTGCGCTGCTCGGCTATTGCCTGTTCCGGCACCGCCGGAGCGTCGCCTGGTTCCTCGCGGGCGTGATTCCACCGGCGATCGCGCTCGGGGCCTACGACTGGGCCGCGTTCGGCTCGCCCTTCCGGCTTTCGTATCGCTATGTCCGGAACTCCTACACCGAGCAGCAGCGGCACGGTCTGTTCGGGATCGGCAGCCCATCGTGGCACGGGCTCTGGCAGATGCTCTGCGGGCCACGAGGTCTCCTGGTCTTCTCGCCGGTGTGCGCCGCCGCAGCGGTCGGCCTCTGGCTCCTCTGGCGGCGAGGTGACCGTGCCGAGGCGCTCGTTGCGGCGGTCGTCACCGTCGCGTTCGTCTTCGTCGACGCGGGCTACTTCCTTCCGTACGGCGGTGGGTCGCCGGGACCGCGGTTCTTCGCGCCTGCGCTCCCGTTCCTGCTCCTCGGCCTGCCCGCCGCCTTCCAGCGACTTCCGCTGACGACGATCGCGCTCGGTCTCGTCTCCGTCGTGACGATGACGGTCCAGGCGCTCAGCTGGGGCGTCCGGAGCGAGCTCGACCACGCCTATGTGCCCGGCAAGAACGAGGTCATGTCGACCATCTGGTCGCTTGCAGGCCTCAATCGGGACACGGGCGCGATCCTCGTCCTGCTCGCGGCATTGGCCGCCTACGCCGTCGCGGTCGTGCAGGCGCGGCGCGCATGAGACGCTGGTGGCTTCCGCTCGCCGGCGCCGCGCTCTTCCTGCTCTCGTGCGCGCTCGCGCGCGGCGGCCTCTTCGGCGCCGGCGGCTTCGGCGACGCGGATCTCTACGGCGGCTACGCCGCGAAGATGGCGCACGGCCAGTGGCCCTATCGTGACTTCTTCGACGAGTACCCCGTCGGTGCACAGCCGCTCTTCCTCGTCGTCCACTGGCTGCCGGGGACGTTCGTCGGGGCGTTCCGGTGGACGATGGCGCTGTGCGGTGCAGCGTCGGTGTTCGCGATGCTCGCGTGGCTCCGTCACACCGTCTGCGGGGCCGTCGTCGCCGGGCTCGCGCCGCTGATCGTCGGCCCGGTCTTCCTGAACACCTACGACCTCTTCCCGGCCTTGCTCGTCACGCTGGCGATCGCGGCGTGGCTGCACGACCGCGAGCGTGCGACCTGGATCCTCCTCGCCGTCGCGATCGCGGTGAAGGTCTACGCGATCGTGCTCGTCCCGTTCGTCCTGCTCGACACGCAGCGACGGCGCCGCGCGGTCGAGTGGATGCTCGGCGTCCTCGTCGTCCTGCACCTGCCGTTCGTGCTCATGGGTCCGGGCGGCCTCCGCTTCAGCTACTGGCTCCAGATCCGGCGCGGGCTCGAGTCGGAGAGCCTCGGCGCGGCGATCCTGCTCGTGCTGCACCGGCTCGGTGTCGTCGGCCTGACGCTGAAGGACGAGGCGCCCGGCTCGCGCGATCTCGTCGGCACGCTGCCGAACGTCGTCGCGGCGCTCTCCACGCTCGCACTCCTCGCCGCGATCGTCTGGCTCTGGCGGCGCTACAGCGGCGACCGGCTCGCAACCGCAGCCGCCGCGATAACGGCGTTCGTCACCTTCGACAAGGTGCTCTCGCCGCAGTACGTAACGTGGCTCGTCCCGCTCGTCCCGGCCGCGGGCGTCGAGTGCGCCGTGTTGCTGGCGGGCGTCCTCGTGCTGACGCGGCTCGAGTGGCGCGAGTTCCTGAAGCCGCACGGCGGCATCGCCCATTGGGGCGACGCGCTCGCCTGGTGGGTGGCCGCGCGCGACGCGGCGCTGCTCATCCTCTTGGCGGCAACCACACGTCGTATCCGCCGGCCCTGACCGCCGAGTAGCCTGCCCGCCGCAACAGCGGCGCGACCTGCGGCTCGAGGTCGCCGCCGTGGACGAAGATGTGCGCGACGTCGCGGTGCGACTCCGCTTCGCGGTACGGGCGCGGATCGATGCCGAGATCCGTCGGGATGTCTCCGGGATAGACCCGGCCGTCGCGCACGAACGGATGCACGTAGCTCGCCTTGGCCCCGACGACGTGCAGCTTCGACTCGTAGCTGATGCGCCACGCGACCCAGTAGCTGCCGAACGCGTAGCCGATGTGATTCGCGCGCAGCTCGCCGATCGCCGGGCCGAGGCTCGCCGGCACGGGAACGCCCTCGGTGGTGAACGCGGCGACGTGATGGCGCTGCAGCTCGACGAGCCCACCGATCGTGAACGCAACCGCCACCGCGAGCACCGGCGCGACCGGGAGCCGCGCCACGAGCAGGAGCGCGAAGAGCGGCAGCACGAGCGTGAGGTAGCGCGGCTCGGACTGCAGCCAGGTGTACGGCGAGGCGAAGTAGAAGACCGGGAAGAGGACGACGATCAACAGGACGAGGCCGAGGCCGGGCGGACGCCGCCACAGCAGATAGACGAAGCCCGCGACGACGCCGATGTAGAGCGGGATCGCGACGTACGGCGTCCCGAGCCACTCGAACGACCACGCGAGCCGGAGACCGAGTGCCTGCGGCAGCGTCGCGACCACGAGGTTGTGCAGGTGGTACGTCCACGTCCCCTCGTTCGCGCCGGGATGCAACGACGGCCAGCCGTGGCGGATGTTCGCGATCAGCCACGGAAGGCCGCCGACGACACCGGCGCCGAGCACGAGCGCCGCGCCGCGCACGATCGTGCGCCGCCTCCAGACGAGCCACACGAGCGCCGGCAGGGCGACGATCGCGACCTGCGGGCTCGACCACAGGCCGCAGCCGAGCGCGAGCCCGAGCAGGACGAGGTCGCGACGCGTGATGCGCTCGTCGAGCCGCAGCACGAGCAGGAGGACGGCGAGCCCGAGGACGAGCTCCGAACCGTAGAACCCGTGCGCCCGCTCGGACTTCCAGACGAAGTACGCAGGCCACAGCCAGAAGAGGAGCGCGGCGGCGACGGCGCGGCGCTCGTCGCCGAGCACGCGCAGCCCGATCCGCCACACGAGCAGCGCGCCGGCGGCCCAGAGGACGATCACCGGCACGCGGATCACCCAGGTCTGCATCCCGAACACCGCCATCAGCGGCGCCGCGAGCCACTCCTCCTGCGTGCCGCCGTAGCCCTGGCCGGGGAAGAACGCGGGAAATCGCCCGTGCAGGATCCCGTGCGTGAGCAGGCCGACGACGCTCTCGTCGGCGTCGAGCTGGCCCTGCGGAAGCAGCCACGCCCAGACGCGGAAGCCGACGCCCGCGAGGGCGAGGACGACTACCGCCGCGCGACGCATCGGCGGATCGTCTCGAGGGAGCCGGCCCAGAGCACGAAGAGGAACGGCAGCGAGGCGTAGAGGAAGCGCGGGTGCTTCGCCGTGTTCGCGTAGAACGAGTAGAAGACCGGGTTCAGCAGCAGGAACGCGAGCACGAGCGCCGCCGCCCACGGGCGGCGCAGCGCGGCGACGCCGAGCAGTGCGAGCAGCGTCACGATCAGGAGCGTGCGTGGATAGAAGATCGACGAGTGCGTCCAGGACGAGACGACGTGCGCGGGATCGAACGGGTCGCTCGGCCACGACTGCCGGTTGTGGAACAGCTTCGGGTAGGAGATCGGCCAGTACGCCGCGACGAGCGGCGCGAGCGAGAGGGCACCGGCGAGGTAGTGCCGCCAGCGTCGCTGCAGGACGACGACGACGAGCGCGATCGCCGCGAGCAGCGCGTTCGAGAGCTTCGTCAACGTCGCGAGCGAGAGCGCGCAGCCGGCGAGCGACAGTTGCAGCGCCGACGCGGCGGGGGAGAGGAGCAGCGCGGCGGCTGCCGTGACGAGGAGGGTCGAGAGCGGCTCGCTGTAGCCGTGCAGCCCGGCGTCCACCTCCCATTGGCCGTTCGTCCACGCGTGGTGTCCGGCGAGCAGGCCCACGAGCAGCGGCCAGAGAGCCCAGCAGGCGGCGGCGGCGACGCCGACCCATCGCTTCCCCGTCGCGTTGCGGCCGAGATAGGCGGCCGCGATCACGGTGAGCGCGACGAAGACGAGCTGGAGGACGAGCGCCACGTCCCACGCGAGCGCGTGCGTCAGCAGTCCAACGGCACGGAACGGCAGCAGGGCGATCGCCCAGACGAGCGGCCAGCCGAAGACGGCGGCGCCGCTCGGCTTCATCCAGTGGACGTCGACGCAGACGAGCAGCCCTGCCGCGCAGACGGCCGACGGAACGAGCCACGGGCGCAGCGCCGGCCGCCGCCGCCAGGCGACCGCCAGGGCGGCGGCCGCGGCGAGCGCGACGAGCACGAGCAGGCCGAGGAGCGCGTGCGGCATCCGCGCCCAGCCCGCCATGAACTCCCGGGTTGCCGCGTAGAACCCGGTCGCGTCGCCGACGAGGCCGCCGAGCCGCGGGTCACGGTTGAATTCCGGGATCCCGGGTAGCTTCGACCCTCGGTCGGCGACCGCCGCGACCGGAATCGCGACGCGCACGGCCGCGAGGATGATCAGCGGTCCCCACCAGCGCACCAGCAGACCGTAACGCCAGGCCCTGCCGTAAATCCTTTGTGAAGGCGTGACGAGCCCTCCGGAAGCGCCGCTAGCATCGACGCGATGCCGACCGCACTGGTCACGGGCGGTGCCGGATTCCTTGGCTCGCATCTCTGCGACAACCTCGTCGGGAACGGCTACCGCGTCATCTGCGTCGACAACCTGGAGACGGGGTCGCTCCAGAACGTCGAGCACCTGCGCGGCGACGCGTTCCACTTCATCAACCACGACATCACCAGGCACCTCGAGGTCGAGGAGCCGATCGATTTCGTCTACCACCTCGCCAGCCCGGCGAGCCCGATCGACTACCTGCGCCTGCCGCTGCAGACGCTGAAGGTCGGCTCGCAGGGTACGCACAACGCGCTCGGCCTCGCGAAGTGGAAGCGCGCGCGCTTCCTGCTCGCCTCGACGAGCGAGGTGTACGGCGACCCGCTCATCCATCCGCAGCCCGAGACGTACTGGGGGAACGTGAACCCGATCGGGCCGCGCGGCGTCTACGACGAGGCGAAGCGCTATGCCGAGGCCTTGACGATGGCGTACCACCGCCAGCAGGGCGTCGACACGTGCATCGTGCGCATCTTCAACACGTACGGGCCGCGGATGCGCCCGCATGACGGCCGTGCGATCCCGACCTTCATCCGGCAGGCCTACGCGAACGAGCCGCTGACCGTGTTCGGCGACGGCTCGCAGACGCGGAGCTTCTGCTACGTCGACGACTTGGTCCGGGGCCTGATCGCGCTCGCCGCCAGTGGCGAGCATCTGCCGGTGAACATCGGCAACCCCGGCGAATACACGCTTCTCGAGCTCGCCCAGAAGGTGCTCGAGGCGACCGGCTCCACGAGCGAGATCGTGTTCGAGGCCCTGCCGGTCGACGACCCCAAGGTGCGCCAGC
>JBEQUF010000316.1:0-4825 GCA_040349295.1 Actinomycetota bacterium
GCCCGGGGGCGCCGCGGCAGATCGAGGCCGACCTCCATCTCCTCTACCAGGCGGCGAGGCTCGTGAAGGAGCGCGTACGCGCGCTCGACTTCATCGACGCGCGAGGCCTCGTCGACGAGTTCGCCCGGCAGATCCGGCAGGAGCTCGACTACCGGCAGGAGGCGCGCAACGCGCAGACCTTCCACAGCAACTTCGCCGGCGATCCGCGCGTGCGCGTGCCGAAGGTGTACTGGACGTACACGCGCGCCCGGGTGCTGACGCTCGAGTGGCTCGAGGGGACGCAGCTCGCCGACGTCGACCTGCTGCCGCTGACCCTCGACGAGCGGCGCGACCTCGCGTACCACGTCACCGAGACGTGGATGACGATGATCTTCCGCCACGGCTTCTTCCACGGCGACCCGCACCCCGCGAACATCCTCGTGCTCGACGAGGCGGGGGTGATCGGCCTCGTCGACTTCGGCGCCGTCGGCAAGCTCACCGACGACGACCTGACCAAGCTGACGCGGCTCTTCATCGACGCCGCGCAGGAGAACGTCGACGTGCTGCCCAAGCGGCTCGCCGATCTCGGCGTCCGCTATCCGAAGGAGCGGGAGGAGGAGTTCCTCGCCGAGCTGCGCGAGATCTACTACCGCTACTACGGCGCGTCGGTCTCGGAGATCGACCCGATCCAGGTCATCCGCGAGGCGTTCCAGCTCATCTACGCGATGAACCTGCACCTGCCGACGCGGTACCTGCTGCTCGACCGGGCGATCGGGACGCTCGGCTCCGTCGGCGTCGAGCTCTATCCCGACTTCAACGTCTTCGAGGTGGCGCGGCCGTACGCGCGGTCGCTGATGCTCGAGCGGTTCACGCCGCAGCGGATCGCGAAGCGCGCCTCGCGCGATCTCGTCCGCTACGCGCAGGTGTTCGCGGAGGCGCCGTTCCAGTGGGCGGACTTCATGGAGCAGGCGCGCGACGGGCAGATCGAGGTCGGCTTCGTGCACAAGGGCCTCGACGACTTCCTCGAGAGCACGCAGAAGGTCTTCAACCGGCTCGTCGTCGCGCTCGTCGTCACCGGTGGATTGATCGGCTCGGCGGTGATCGGCGTCTTCGCGACGGGTGGTCCCCACCTGCTCGGCGTCAACGCGATCTCGGTCGCCGGCTTCGCGCTCTCGACGGCGATGGGGCTGTGGTTGCTCTGGGCGATCTTCCGCTCGGGGCGGTTGTAGTCCGCGTCCATCCGGACGAGCCTCCGGCAGACGACTGTCGACAAGTCGTCACACATCCGCGCGAAAGGACACCTTTCGCGCGGGCGCACGCACGGCTAGCGTCGCCCGCCATGACCGCACTCGTCCTCGCCGAGCCAGAGGCGTCGATGCGCAGCTTCCTCGAGCGGCAGCTGCGCCACGACGGCTTCGACGTGCTCGCCTTCCCGTCGCCGTCAGCGCTTCCCCGTCGCACCCAGGCCGACGTCATCGTCCTCGGCGACGCCGACGACCTCGACCGGATGCGCGTGCCGGACTGCCCGGTGATCGTGCTCGGCCGCGGCCACGACGTCGTGCGCGCGCTCGAGCGTGCCGACGACTACCTGCCCCGGCCGTTCGTCTACGAGGAGCTCGTCGCCCGCATCCGCGCCGTGCTCCGCCGCTGCCCGCCGCGCTCCGACCTGCTCCAGGTCGGGCCGGTCGCGATCGACCGCGGCGCGCGGCGTGTGCGCGTGCACGGGCGAGAGGTCTACTTCTCCGAGAAGGAGCTGCAATTCCTCGTCAAGCTCGCATCCGCGCCCGACCGGGTCTTCACCCGCGAGCAGCTCCTCCGCGACGTCTGGGGCTACCGGAGCATGGCGCCGACCCGCACGGTCGAGTCGCACGCGTCCCGCGTCCGCGTCAAGCTCGCCGCGGCCGGGCTCGGCGGCTGGGTCGTCAACGTGTGGGGTGTCGGCTACAAGCTGCGGCCGCCGATGTGAAAGGATCGCGGCATGTTCATGCTCGCGCTCTCCTTCAAGCAGCACCAGACGCTTCGGCTCGAGGAGCTTGCCGGCGCCGCTCTCTTGGTCGGCGGTGTGCTCAACCTGATCGGCGCGATGACGCCGTTCGGGAAACGCGGCGGCCAGGCGCTCGGTGGGCTGCTCGTCGCCGTCGCCGGCGTGCTGTTCATCCTCGCCGTCCGCTACGGGACGCATCCCTAGCCCAGGGCGCCCTCGAGCCGGAGGAGCCGCTCCTTCCGCTCGAGCCCGCCGGCGTACCCGACGAGCTTTCCGCCCGCTCCGACGACGCGGTGGCACGGAAGCACGATCGGGATCGGGTTGCGGTTCATGATCGTCCCGACCGCGCGGGCGGCGCGCGGGTTGCCGGCGCGCGCGGCGAGCGTCCCGTAGGTCGTCGTCGTCCCGTACTCGACCTGCGCGAGCTCGCGAAGCACGCGCTGGTTGAACTCGGGCAGGCGTCGGATGTCCCAGGCGAGGTCGAACGCGTGCCGCGTGCCGTCGAAGTACTCGTCGAGCTCCCGCCGCACGCGGTCGACCGGGGTGGCCGAGCGCAGCACGCGCGGCCCGAACTGCCGGGCGAGCGACTCGAGCACGGCCTCGGGCTCGGGATCGAAGTGGATGCGCGCGAGGCCGTGGTCGGTCACGCCGACGAGCAGGTCGCCGATCGGCGTGTCCTCGACGATGTCGTAGGCGGCGTCGAGCAACCCGGTGGCGGCAGCGGCGGCGCGGAAGCGCGCGTCGAGCTCGGGCGTGATCGTCATGAACGCTCCTTCCTCAGTCGCCGCACGCCGGCCGATGCGGCCTGGCGGGCAGCCTGTTCGTTCGAGCCGAGCGTGGCGGCGATCTCCGCGTAGTCGAGGTCGTAGCCGTACCGCAGGACGACCGCCGCACGCTCCTTCGGCGGCAGGTTGTCGGTGAACGGCGCGAGCTCCTCGAACGCGGGCCGTGCGTCCTCGTGCCAGATGTCGACCGTCAGCTCCTCGGTCGGCTTGCGGCGCCGGACGTCGTCGATCGCGATCCGGGAGGCGATGGTCAGGACCCAGGCTCGGAGATGGTCGGCGTGCTCCAGCCGGTCGTAGGCGCGCAGCGCGCGCAGGAAGGTCTCCTGGAACGCGTCCTCGGCGCGCTCCCGGCCCAGCCGGCTGGCCAGATAACGGAAGACCTCGTCGCGGTGCGTGTCGTAGAAGACCTCGAACGGCGGGATCATCCTGACGTCAAACGTACTGACCGGCGACAATGTGAGATATGCGGGTCGGTGTCGTCGGTCACGTCGAGTGGGTCGAGTTCCTGCGCGTGGAGGACGTCCCGCGGCCGGGCGAGATCGTCCACACGGTCGCCTCGTGGGCCGAGCCGGCCGGCGGCGGCGGCGTCGCCGCCGTGCAGCTGCAGCGGCTCGCGGGCGACGTCCATTTCTTCACGGCGCTCGGCGACGACGAGCTCGGCAGGCGTGCCCGCTCGGAGCTCGAGGCGCAGGGCGTGACCGTGCACTCGTCGACGCACGGCGAGCCCCAGCGCCGCGCCTTCACGTACGTCGACGAGGCGGGCGAGCGGACGATCACCGTCATCGGTCACAAGCTCCTGCCGTCAGGCGAGAACGGCGAGCTGCCGTGGGAGGAGCTCGCCCGCTGCGATGCCGTCTACTTCGTCGCCGGCGACATCTCGGCCCTGCATGCCGCCCGGCGTGCCCGCGTGCTCGTCGCGACCTCCCGCGAGCTGGCGACGTTGCGCCGCGGCGGCACGGAGATCGACGTCCTCGTCGGCAGCGGCAACGACCCGGGGGAGAAGTTCGAGCACGGCGACCTCGAGCCGGCGCCGAAGACCGTCGTGACGACGAGCGGCTCGCTCGGCGGGTGGATCCAGCCGGGCGGCCCGTTCCGCGCGGCGCCGCTGCCCGGGCCGATCGAGGACGCCTACGGGTGCGGCGACTGCTTCGCAGCCGGCCTGACGTTCGGCCTCGCCCGCGGCGACTCGATCGAGGACGCCGTGGCACTCGGCGCCGAGTGCGGGGCGGAGGCGCTGACGCGCCCCGGCGCGTGGGCATCGCATACTTCGGGCGATGGCGGTCGAATCGGATTGGCATAGCCCGGCGCCGAAGCTGCTGACGATGCGCCGCGCCGAGGTCGCGACCACGACGCTGGTCGTCGCGGCGGCGGCGTTCGTCGGGCTCGTCTTCGCGAGCGTCCTCGCGGCGGTGCTCGCGGGCGCCGGTGTGGTCGTCGTGGGCGCGGCTGCGCTCTGGTTCGTCACGCGCCGCGTACGCGCGTGGGCGTACGCCGAACGCGCGGACGACCTCGTCGTCAAGCGCGGCGTCATGTTCTCGCGGCTCTCGGTCATCCCGTACGGCCGTATGCAGTTCATCGACGTCACGGCGGGACCGGTGGAACGGGTCTTCGGTCTCGCGACCGTCCGCATGCACACGGCGGCCGCCGCCAGCGACGCCCGCATCCCGGGGCTCGCCGCCGACGAGGCCGGCCGGCTGCGCGATCGCCTGGCGGAGCTCGGCGAGGCGCAGGCCGCCGGGCTGTGAGCGACGGCTGGCAGCGGCTGCATCCCGTCTCGCCGATCGTGCGCGCCGGGCGGCTGACGATCGCGATCTTCATCGTCCTCATCCCGACCGTGCTCCGCGGCGGGAACCTCACCGCACATCTGCCGGAGCTC
The DNA here is from genome assembly GCA_040349295.1 of Actinomycetota bacterium. Lineage (GTDB taxonomy): Bacteria > Actinomycetota > Thermoleophilia > Gaiellales > Gaiellaceae > Palsa-739. The sequence goes on from JBEQUF010000316.1 coordinate 4,625, forward strand.
GGCGTGCTCGCCGCGCTCGTGCTCGTCGGCTTCGTGAACTGGCTCGTGACGCGCTGGCGGATCGAGGGCGACGACCTGCGGATCGAGACGGGACTGATCCGGCGGCAGTCGCTCCGCTTCCCGCTGTCGCAGGTGCAGGCGATCGACGTCGTCCGGCCCGGCCTCGCGCGCCTCTTCCGCGTCGCCGAGCTGCGCCTGCGC
>JBEQUF010000332.1:0-3106 GCA_040349295.1 Actinomycetota bacterium
GTCGCGCGGGCCGCCGAGGCGGCGACCGGGTCGACGAGGTCGAGGAAGATGAGCTTCCCCATGTCCCGGCGCGCCATGACCCGGCCGGCGAGGCGGCGGGTGCTCTCGGCCTGCCCGCCGTTCTCGAGCGGCTCCGCCTCGGCGCGGACCTGCGCGATCTCGTCGCGGCTCTCGAAACGCTTCGGCGCACTCATCGTGCGCGGAAGGGTATTGGCTCCCCGCTAGCCCTGGATCGCCACGCTCACACCCGACACGGCGGTCGCCGCGACGGGGGTGCTGCCGGTGAGCGAGACGTCGCCGCCCCCCTGCGGGACGACGCCCGAGAGGCTCATCAGCGACGCGGTGCCGTTCGAGCCGGTCAGGGTGACGGAGATCGCCTTGCCACCGCACTGCGGGTCGAGCCCGCTGACGGTGACGCCGTCGACGAGGGTGCCGTTCGAGAGGTGCGGCGCGCCGGTGACGGAGCCGGTCTCGCAGCTCGCGACCGAGGCGTTGCCGGCGCTGATGAACGACGTCCCGGTGCCGAGCGTCGCCGCGGCGCCGTAGACAACACCGAAGATCGTTCCGGCAAGGAGGAGCGCCGCAAGCACCTTCATGACGGGTAGAGCATCGGTGATCGGCCTCCTGGTTGCAATACGCGCAACCGGATTTCGGGCTACCCCTTTCGGAAGCGCCGGCGCCGCGAGGCCGGTCGTGCCGGCAGCTCGTGCCCCTCGAGGAGCGCCGCCGGCACGTCTTCGGTGAGCCACCGGCCGAGGGCGGCGTCGCCGAGCGCGGCGATCGCGTCCCGCATCCCGACCGCCCGCACGTGCGGCGCGTGGGCGTCGCTCGCGATGCAGTGGGCAAGCCCGAGATCGAGCAGCTGCTTCGCGGTGGCGGCCGCGCGCCGGCCGAGGCGGCCGTCGACCGAGCCGGCGGTCAGCTGGACCGAGACCCCGGCGTCGACGAGGCGGCGAACGAGCTCGGGCTGCTCCTGCACGTCGCCGTTCCGCTCCGGATGGGCGAGCAGGATCCGGAAGCCGCGCAGCTGCAGGCCGAAGATGTCGTCCGGGAGGGACATCGGCCAGCCGTAGAACGGCGTTTCGACGAGCAGGAGCCCGGGGTTGCCGCCGAGGCCGAACCGGCGGAGGGTCGCGTCGTCGAGCGAGCGCAGGAACTCGAGGTCGAGCTCGCCGCCGGTCAGCACGCGGATGTCGACGCCGAAGCCGCGGACGCGCTCGACGCCCGCCTCCATCTGGGCCGCGGTCGTCGGATGGTCGGCGCGGACGTGCGGCGTCGCCGCGATCGCCTCGATCCCGTCCGCCCGGGCGGCGACGAGGATCGCCCGCGCGGCAGCGTCGTCCGCCGGCCCGTCGTCGAGGGCCGGCAGGACGTGCGAATGGAGATCGATCACGCCGCTTCTACGCGGCTTTGATGTCCATGATCTTGAACTTGATCGTCCCGCGCGGCGCGGCGACCTCGACGGTCTCGCCCTTCTTCTTGCCCATGATCGCCTTGCCCACGGGGGACTCGTTCGAGAGCTTGTTCTCGGTCGGGTCGGCCTCGGCCGAGCCGACGATGTGGTACTCGACGGTCTTGTTCGCCTTGACGTCGCGCAGGCGGACCTTCGTCCCGATCGAGACCTCGCCGGACTTGATCTCCTTCTTCGTGACGACGCGGGCGGACTTCATCCGCTCTTCGAGCATCGCGATGCGCGCCTCGAGGTGGGCCTGCTCGTTCTTCGCCGAGTCGTATTCCGCGTTCTCGGCGATGTCGCCGAACTCGCGGGCCTCGCGGATCCGGTCCGCGATCTCGCGGCGCTTCTCGGTCGAGAGAAACTCGATCTCGTCCTGGAGCTTCTTGAAGCCCTCAGGCGTGAGGATGACTTCCTTCAAAACCAACTGCCTCCTGACCCCCGCACGGAAAAAACCGGGGACGGCGCGTCCTCCGGCGGGCCGGGATGGTACTCCGCTGCACCGGGCACGTCAACACGGGAGGGCTACCATCCCCCGTCTGATGTCCAGATTGCAGGAATCCTGGCGGATCCGAGAGGTCGAGATCCCGACGCGCGTCGTCCTCGCCCCGATGGCCGGCGTCTCCGTCCAGGCCTTCCGGCGGCAGGGCCGCCGCTTCGGCGCGGGGCTCGTCTGCTCGGAGATGGTCTCCTGCGCCGGGATCGAGCACCGGAACGAGAAGACGCTCGGCTACCTCCGGGTGGCCTCGGACGAGCACCCGCTCGCGATCCAGATCTTCGGCTCGGAGCCGCGGGCGATGGCCGAGGCGGCCCGGATGGTCGAGGCGGCCGGCGCGGACGTCGTCGACATGAACTTCGGCTGCCCGGTGCGGAAGGTGACGAAGACCGGCGCCGGCGCGCACCTGCTCGAGGAGCCCGAGGTCGCGCTGGCGGTCACCGAGGCGGTCGCAGCCGCCGTCTCCGTGCCGGTGAGCGTGAAGATGCGCCGGGGCGTCGAGGACGGCTCGCGCCGCTGCCTCGAGCTCGGGCCGCGCCTCGTCGAGGCGGGGGCCTCGGTCCTGACGCTCCACCCCCGCTCGGCGAAGCAGATGTACACGGGCTACGCCGACCACACGCTGACGGCCGAGCTCGTCTCGCTCGTCGACGTCCCGGTGATCGCCTCCGGCGACATCGTCTCGCAGGCGAAGGCCGAGGCAGTACTCGACGCGACCGGGGCCGCCGCCGTCATGGTCGGCCGCGCCGCGCAGGGCAATCCGTGGGCGATCGCCGAGATCGTCTCCGGCGACGCCGCGCCGCCGTCGCGCGAGGAGGTGGCGGCCGAGCTGATCCACTTCATCCGCGAGACGGTCCGCGAGCTCGGCGAGCGGCGCGCGTCCGGCTTCCTGAAGAAGTTCTACGGCTGGTATCTCGGCTACGGGCGCTTCCCGAAGCCGTTCAAGAACGAGCTCGTGCAGCTGCACGAGACCGAGGAGGTCGTGACGCGCCTCCTCGCGGCCGCGCCCGGCGCCGCGGCGCTCCTCGAGCAGCTCGAGGCCGACGTCCCCGAGAGCGAGTTCCTGCTCGAGGGCATGCCGATCTCGATCTACGGCGGCGGCTGATCGCGACAGGTCCGGCAACCAGGTTGCCGGACATGTCCTCAGCGGTTGAGGTGCC
>JBEQUF010000360.1:0-4708 GCA_040349295.1 Actinomycetota bacterium
CACGCCTACGGCGACGACTTCTGGCCCTACGGACTCGATGCGAACCGTCGCACGCTGGAGGCGCTGCTCTCCTTCGCCTACGAGCAAGGGGTCGCATCGCGGCTGCTCGAGCCCGAGGAGCTGTTCGCGCCGACGACGCTCGTCAGCTTTCCCGCATGAGCGTGCGTACCGAGATCGTCCGCGCACAGCCTGCTCGAAGGGATCGGCCCACGGCGACCTGATCCGGGGCGCGCGTCTCGCGTTTCGCGGCCACGCACCGCGACCGTCGGGCCGGAGCTCCGTCCCGCTCTGACGACGAGGCCGCCGTCGGCAAGCGCACGCGCGCGAACCGCCGGTTCCCGAACGCGTCGGAGTATCTCGAGCGCCGCTACGCCGGCTGGAGGCTCGTCAGCGTCCAGTCGATCCCGAGCGAGGCGCCGGCGCGCTCGAGGTCGGCGCGTAGGGCGTCCTCGTCGCCGTCGAAGGTGACGACGACCTCCATCGCGAAGACCGGCGAGCCGCTGACCGGGGCGGGCTCGATCGTCGACTCGAACGACTCGACGTTCGCGCCGTGCTCGCGGAAGACGTCGGCGATCTCGTGCACGAGCCCGGGCTGGTCGAGCGCCTTCGCCTCGAACCGCAACGCGGGCCCGCGCGGCGCGGCGGAGCCGCGTGCCGGCGCGATCCGCGCGTCGATGCCGGCGGAGGCCGCGAAGGCATCGAGGTCGCGGCCGATCGCCTCGGCGCCGCCCGCGACGAGCATCGCGATCGCGAACTGGCCCATGAGGTTCGCCATGCGGCTCTCCTCGATGCTGCCGCCGCGGTCGAGGACGAACTCGGAGACCTCCTCGACCAAGCCGCGGCGGTCCTCGCCGATCGCTGTGAGCACGAGCCGTTCCATCGCTTGCGTAGTCTCGCCGATATCCGCGATGACCTGGCGCCTTCTCATCACCTGCCCCGACCGGTCCGGAATCGTGATGGCCGTCACGTCGCTCCTGTTCGAGCACGCGGCGAACATCGTCGACGCGCAGCAGCACACGACCGACGCGGGGGACGGGACGTTCTTCATGCGGCTCGAGTACACGATCGCCGGCCCAGAGGAGCAGCGGGCGCTCGAGGAGTCCTTCGCCGGAACGGTCGCCGGCCCGTTCGGGATGGAGTACCGGTTCGCGGCCGCGGACGCCCGGAAACGCGTCGCGATCCTCGTCTCGCGCGAGGATCACTGCCTGCTCGACCTGCTCTGGCGCTGGCGCCGCGGCGAGCTCCCGGTCGACGTCGTGCGCGTCATCTCGAACCACCCGGATCTCGGCGACGACGTGGAGGCGTTCGGCGTGCCGTTCTCGCACGTGCCCGTCGCGAAGGACGCGCGCGAGGAGGCGGAGGAGCGGATCCTCCGACTCGTCCACGGTGAGGTCGACCTCGTCGTCCTCGCCCGCTACATGCAGATCCTCACCGGAGCGTTCATCGAGGAGATCGGAACGCCGATCATCAACATCCACCACTCGTTCCTGCCGGCCTTCGTCGGCGCCGATCCCTACCGCCGGGCCTTCGACCGCGGCGTCAAGATCATCGGCGCGACCGCGCACTACGTGACCGAGGAGCTCGACGGCGGCCCGATCATCGAGCAGGACGTCGAGCGGGTCTCCCACCGGCACGAGCCGAACGACCTCGTGCTGATCGGCCGCGACGTCGAGCGTGTCGTGCTCGCGCGCGCCGTCGCCTGGCACGCCGACGACCGGGTGATCGTCCACGAGGGGAAGACGGTCGTCTTCCAGTGAGGCGCTACGACGCCAACGCCGTCTCGGCGACGTGCTCGGCGATCGCGAGGCTCGACGTCGCGCCGGGCGACGGCGCGTTGCGGACGGCGACGACCGGCCCCAGCCGGTGGATGCGGAAGTCGTCGACGAGCGAGCCGTCGCGGTCGAGCGCCTGTGCCCGCACGCCCGCGTGGGCCGGCACGAGATCGTCGGCGGTCACCTCCGGCACGTAGCGCGCCGCCTCCGCGGCGTAGGCCTGCTTGCTGAACGAGCCGTGGAGCTCGTGCAGCCCCATCCGCCAGTGCCTTCGCGCAAGCGCCCGGAAGCCCGGTGACCGCAGCGTCGCCGCCAGGTCGCCGAGCCGCACGTCGCGGCGGCGGTAGCCCTCGCGCGCGAACGCGAGCACCGCGTTCGGGCCGACGTCGACACCGCCGTGCACGCGGCGCGTGAAGTGGACGCCGAGGAAGGGATAGGCCGGATCGGGCACCGGGTAGAGGAGCCCCCGGATCAGCGACTCGCGTGCCGGCGCCAGGCGGTAGTACTCGCCGCGGAACGGGACGATGCGCGGCTCCTCCTCGTCGCCCGCGGCGCGGGCGAGCCGGTCGGACTGGAGGCCGGCACAGAGGACGAGGAGGTCGAACTCGTGCTCGCCGTTCACGCGAGCCGTGCCGCCGAGGCGCGAGATCGAGCGCGCCGGCGTCTCGAGGTGGATGACGCCGCCGAGAGCACGGACGTCGTCGGCCAACGACCGTGCGACCGCCGTGTAGTCCGTGATCGCCGTCGTGGGGGAGTGGAGGCCGGCGATCCCGGCGGCGTGGGGCTCGACCTCGCGCAGCGCGTCGCCGTCGAGCCAGCGCATGCCTGGCACGCCGTTGGCGGCCGCGCGCCGCTCGAGCTCGCGGAGCCGCGGCAGCTCGGAGTCGTCGAGCGCGACGACGAGCTTCCCGCACTCGTCGAACGGCAGCTGCCGCTCGGCGCAGTACGTGCGCAGCAGGTCGACTCCGCGCCGGCAGAGCGTCGCCTTGAGCGAGCCGGGCGCGTAGTAGATGCCCGCATGGACGACGCCGCTGTTGCGCCCGGTCTGGTGGAGCGCCACGTCGCGCTCCTTCTCGAGCACGGTGAGGCCCGCGCCGGGGCGGAGCTCGGCGAGCCGGCGCGCGACCGCGAGCCCGACGATGCCTGCGCCGACGACGCCGATCCGCATGCCGCAAGCGTAGGCTTGCGGCGATGGAAGGCGGCTGCATGTGCGGTGCGGTGCGCTACCGGCTGACGGCGGAGCCGCTCGTCGTGCACTGCTGTCATTGCCGCCACTGTCAGCGGCAGACCGGCAGCGCGTTCGTGATCAACATCCTCCTCGAGGCGGACCGCGTCGAGCTGCTCCAGGGGGAGCCGGTCGCGGTCGAGGTGCCGCGCGAGCCGGAGAACGGGGTGCAGACCGTCTTCCGCTGCCCGGCGTGCCAGGTCGCGGTCTACAGCGTCTACACGTCGCCCGCCTTCCGGTTCGTCCGCGCCGGGACGCTCGACGACCCGAGTGCGATCGAGCCCGACGTGCACATCTACACGCGCTCCAAGCTGCCGTGGGTGCGGCTGCCGGAGGGCGTGCCCGCGTTCGAGGTCTTCTACCCGGACCGCACGCAGATCTGGCGCCGACTGGGCTAGGCGACCTTGGCGAGCCAGCGCTCGGCCGCCCGCAGCCGCTTCTGCAGCTGCGCGGCCGTTGCGGTCGTCACCTTCTCGACGCCGGCCTGCTTGTTCAGCTCGGCGTTCACCTTCGCGTGCGAGAGCTTCGTCCGCTTGGCCAGGTCGCGCGCGAGGACGGCGTTCTGCTCGCGCAGCCAGCGGCGCTCGTCGAGCGACACGCCGCCGCCGCCGTCGGCGAGCGGCGGCGGCGGGGCGAGGGCGAGCTCGACGCCGCCGTCCTCCTCGCTCTCGTCGAAGTAGGGCAGGTCGTCGTCCGGCTCGACCGCGTCGGTCGCGACCGCCGAGAGGGCCGCGAACAGCGACATCTGCTCCGAGAGGCGCGCCACGGGCGCTGCGAACGGCGAGTCCTCGAGCGCCCGCTCGGCGGCCCGCTTCAGCGAGTGCCGCCGCTGCTCTGCGATGCGGGCGGCCAGGACGCGGAGGCGCAGGTCATCGGGGATGAAGAGCCACGCGCGCTGCTTCGGCGTGCCGCGCGTCCAGCGGACGAGGCGGCCGACCGCCTGGCGGAAGAAGAGCTCGGTGGTGGTCGTCGTCGCGAAGACGCCGACGCGCAGGCGCGGGATGTCGACGCCCTCGGAGACCATGCGCACCGCCACGAGCCACGGTTCCCTGCCGGCGGCGAACTCCTCGATCCCCGCCGAGGCGGCAGGGTCGTCGGAGGTGACGACCCGTGCCCGCGTGCGGAAGCGCTGCTCGAGCATCGCGGCGATCCCGCGCGCGTGCTCCTGGTCGATCGCGATCACGAGCCCGCCCGCGTCCGGCTGCTCGCGGCGGATCAGGCCGAGGCGCTCGACCGCGGACTGGAGGACGGTCGGCAGCCATTCGCCCTCGAGCGAGAGCGCCGTGCGCAGCCGCTCGGAGGCCCGCACGGCGTTGAGCGGGTCGTCGAAGGTCGCCGCGTGCAGCGAGCCGTCCGGCGCGGCCCACTCCATGTGGCCGTTCGTACGCGGGAAGTAGACGGGACGGACGACCGCCCGGTCGGCGAGCGCGTCGCCGTAGGAGTACTCGTAGTCGGGCACCGCCTCGTCGCCCTCGTAGCGCACGAACGGGATCGCGCGCGTGTCCGACCGGAAGGGCGTGCCCGAGAGTGCGAGCCGCCGCGAGGCGTCGGCGAACGCCTGCTGGATCGCCGCGCCCCAGGCGCGCTCGTCGGCGGCATGGTGGAGCTCGTCGAAGACGACGAACGCGTCGTCGCCGAGGCGCGCGGCCGCCTCGGGCGACGCTGCGACCTGCTGGTACGAGGTGACGACGCCGTGCATGTCGCGCGCGAG
>JBEQUF010000369.1:0-5592 GCA_040349295.1 Actinomycetota bacterium
AAGGCGGGGCCGCTGACGCTCGAGGAGCGGGCCGAGATCCGGACGCATCCGCGTGCCGGCGCGCAGCTCGTCCTGCCGCTCCGGGGGGCGCGGGTCGCGCTCCCGTACGTCCTCTTCCACCACGAGTGGTGGAACGGCGCCGGGTACCCGCTCGGCATCCGGGGCCGGGCGATCCCGATCGAGGCGCGTCTGCTCGGCATCGCCGACGCGTTCGACGCGATGACCTCGGCGCGGCCGTACCGGCAGGCGCTCTCGCACGCCCGAGCGCTGAGCGAGATCGAAGCCTGTGCGGGCACGCAGTTCGACCCGGAGCTCGCAGCCGTGTTCTGCGAGACCTGGTCCGCGCAGCCCGTGGCCGCAGCCTCGTAACTGGCTTCGTAACTGGGGTAACCCCCGCCGCCGAGGACTCCGTCACGAGACGGTCACGTTCGGCACACAGCCGCACCGGGGATAAGTGCCAAGGCCCGCGATTCGCCGCGGATCGGCTGTGGATGAACGTTGACGCTCTTGTGACGGGGGTGACCCCCGTTTTTAAAGAGATGCCCAGACGGCGAGCTTCGCGCGCACGCGCGCGATCACCTCGTCCGTGAACTCCGTCGTGCCGAGGTGGCCGCCGAGGTCGTGCGTTCGCTGCCCCTGGTAGACGGCTTCCATGCACGCCTCGCGGATCGCCCGGCCCGCCTGCTGCGGCTGCTCGCCGCCGTGGGAGAGGAGCGCCGCGCCGGCCAGGATCATCGCCATCGGGTTGGCGACGTTCTTGCCCTGGAGGGACGGCGCCGTGCCGTGCGCCGCCTCGGCCATGATCGCGGCCGGCTCGAAGTCGTCCGCGAACGCGACGAGCAGCGACTCGCTGCCGGCGATCGACCCGAAGAGCGGCAGCACGAGGTCGGAGAGGATGTCGCCGTCGCGGTTCAGCGCCGGGATGACGAGCGGGTCGCCCGCCGACGAGAGCAGCAGCGCGAACGTCGCGTCGATCAGCTGCGGCTCGTACGGCACGTCGGGGTGCCGCGCAGCCGCCGCGTCCATCTCCTCCTTGAGCATCCCCTCGTACGTCGGCGACACCGTGTACTTCGGCCCGCCGAAGACCTTGGCGCCGGTCCGCTCCGCCTGCCGGAACGCGAACTCGGCGACGCCGTGGCAGACGTTCCGCTCGATCCGCTCCGTCCGGAACGCGACCTCGTCATCGCCCTCGCCCTCGCGCCACTCCCGCGCGCCGTAGGCGTCGCCGACCGCCATCCGCACGATCGAGATCGGCTGGTTGACGCCGCCGACCGGCACGACGCCGGGGATCCGGCGCCCGGTGCGGACGATCACCTTGCCGCCGATCTCCTCGCGGAGGATCCGGTTCGGCGAGCCGACGGAGCCGCGCTCCTCCGGCGTGACCGTCGCCGCCTTCAGACCCATCCCGTGCTCGCGGATCGCCGCTGCCGCCTCGTGGACGACGCCGTTCTTCGTCGCCTGCCGGTGGGCGAGCGACAGGTCGTACCGCGGGAAGGCCAGCTCGACGCCGATCACCTCCGGCGCGAGCACGCGGAGGGACTCCTCCAGCAGCTCCTGACCGGTCTCGTCGCCTTCGAGGACGACGATCGTGTTCTCGTCGTGCATCGGCTGGGCAGTGTAGTTCGCGATGAAATGGACCCGCACAGGCCGGAAGGGGGCGTTTCGCTACCTCGACGCGGCCGGGAATCGGATCACCGACCCCGCGAAGGTGGAGCGGATCGAGAAGCTCGCGATCCCGCCCGCCTGGAAGGACGTCGAGATCTCGCCGAGTGCGCGGGCGAAGCTCCAGGCGACCGGCTACGACAAGGCCGGGCGCAAGCAGTACCTCTACCACCCGGACTTCCGGGCCCGGCAGGAGCAGGCGAAGTACGACAAGCTCGTCCGCTTCGCCGAGCGGCTGCCCGCCCTGCGCCAGCGGCTCGCCGACGACCTCGACCGGGACGAGCTCGACCGCGACCGCGTCGCGGCGATCGCGCTGCGCCTGATCAACCTCGGCTGGTTCCGCGTCGGCAGCGAGCGCTACGCGAGGGAGTCGCGCACCTACGGGATCACGACCCTGACCCGGCGCCACGTCAGCGTGAAGGGGACGCGCGTCACGCTCTCCTTCCGCGGCAAGCACAACGTGCAGGTGCGGACGTCGCTCGTCGACGACGAGCTCGCGGCTGCGATGCGCGAGCTGCTCGCGGTGCAGAAGGGCGGCCGCGTCTTCCGCTACCGCACCGAGGACGGCAGGCTCGCGAACCTGACGAGCCGCCACCTCAACGAGTACGTGAAGGAGCACCTCGGCGACGACTTCTCGGCCAAGGACTTCCGGACGTGGGGTGGGACGCTGCTCGCGGCGATCGGCTTCGCCGAGCACGTGACCCGGAACGGCCTTCCGGTGACGCCGACCGACGAGAAGCGGGCGGTCGCCGCGGTCATGCGGGGCGTCGCCCGGCAGCTCGGCAACACCCCGGCCGTGTGCCGCGCCTCGTACGTCTCGCCGGCTGTGGTCGACCAGTATCTCGCCGGAACAACGATCGAGGATTTCAGGCCGCGGCATTTGCGCGTGGTGGGCGCCCGCGAGGTCGTGCTCGATCCCGAGGAGCAGGCGCTCGTCAGCCTGCTCCGCTCCTACCGGATAAAGCGCGCGCGAGCGGCCTAGATTTCCCGGGCATTTCCGCTACGATTTCGCCCATGGCACGGAAGACAATTCTCGTTTGCGACAACTGCGGCAAAGAGGTCGACGAGTCCCAGGGCGCGGTCATGCGCCTCACCTGGTCGGATGCCAGGCGCGGGGCGAAGGAAGCCGATCTCTGCGGCGATTGCGCCGGGAACATGCCCGGGCGCCAGGTGGCGCGCCGCGGCCGCCGGCCGAAGAACGCCGTCGCGGTTCCCGAGTAATTCCCGCACGTTGCGGACACGCCCGTAACGCCCATCGATCGACGTCAGGACACCGCTCTACGATGGAGCGGTGAGCCTGTCGCTCATCGCTGGGCCTGCCAACGCGGGCAAGGTCGAGCTGTTGCTCGGCCGCTATCTGGACGCCCTTTCGAGCGAGCCGGTGCTGATCGTGCCGACCGGGTCGGACGTCGAGCGCGTCGAGCGGCAGCTCCTCGCCTCGCAGCACTGCCTCCTGAGCGGCCGGATCGGCACCTTCGACGACGTCTTCGCCTGGATCGCGGGCGGCGAGCGGCCGCTCCTCTCCGACGTCCAGCGTGCGCTCCTCGTCCGGCGGATCGTCGCGCGCACCGACCTCGGGCCGCTCGCTCCGTCGGCGCGGTTCGGCGGCTTCGCCGACTCCCTCACGCAGGCGCTCAACGAGCTCGAGTCCGGGCTGCTCGACCCCGACCAGCTCGACGGCGAGATCGCGCTCCTGTACCGGGCCTACCGCGACGAGCTCGACGCGCTCGGCCGCTGGGACAAGCCGCTCCTCCGTCGTCGCGCCGTCGAGCGCCTGGGGAACGACCTCGAGGCCTGGCACGGCGAGCCCGTCTTCGCCTACGGCTTCGAGGACCTGACCGGCGCCGAGTGGGCGCTCCTCGAGGGGCTCGCCGGCCGCACCGAGGTGAGCGTGTCGCTCCCGTACGAGCCCGGCCGGCCGGCGTTCGCGTCGCTCGCCCGCACTGCGGAGGATCTGCAGCGGCTCGCCGGCGCGAACGTCGTCGAGCTGCCGCCGCGCGCCGGCGAGGTGGCGCACCCGGCGCTCGCGCACGTCGAACGCGCGCTCTTCGGCGACGTGCACGCGCCGCGGGCGGCGAGCGACGGCGCCGTCCGCTGGTTCGAAGGCGCCGGCACGCGCGGTGCGCTCGAGCTCGTCGGCGAGGAGCTGCTCGCGCTCATCCGCGCCGGCACGCCGGCGGAGCGGATCGGCGTCGTCGTCCCCTCGGTCGAGCGGATGCGCGCGCCGCTCGAGACGGCGCTCGGGACGCTCGGCATCCACTACTCGGTCGACGGCGAGCTGCGGCTCGCGCAGACGCCGTTCGGCCAGGCGCTCACCTCGCTCGTCCGCTTCGCGTGGCTCGGCGGGTCGCGCCGCGACCTGTTCACGTTCCTGCGCTCGCCGTTCAGCGGCCTCGAGCGCCGCTCGGTCGACTTCGTCGAGGGGCGGCTCCGCGGTCGCGCGATCGCGCAGCCCGACCGCGTGCTCGAGGAGAGCGAGAAGCTCCGCGGCGGCGCGCTGCCGATCCTCGACGACCTGCGCGCGGCCCCCGAGCCGGTCGAGGCGATCCGCGCGCTCGCGACGAAGATGCTCCGGAACGCGTACGACCCCGAGCGCCCACCCGTCGGCGAGACGTCGCGGCTCGACCTGCGCGCCTACGAGACGGTCACGCGCCTGCTCGCCGAGCTCGACCGCTGGGACGGCGTCACCCGCGAGGAGGTCGCGTCGTCGCTCGAGCGTCACACGCTGCGCATGCAGCGCGGCGACGAGCCCGGCCGCGTCGCCGTCGTCGACCTGCTCCGAGCGCGCACGCGCCGCTTCGACGTCGTCTTCGTGCTCGGGCTCGAGGAGGGAAGCCTGCCGCGTCGCGGCGGCGCGTCGCCGTTCCTCGACGACGAGACGCGCAAGACGTTCGACGGCGCCCGGCTGGAGCGCCCGGACGCGGTCGCGCGCGACCGCTACCTGTTCTACACGGCGTGCACACGGCCGCTCGAGCGGCTCTACCTCGTGCGCGAGGCCGCAACCGACGACGGCAGCCCGCGCGAGCCGAGCCCGTTCTGGGACGAGGTGCAGTCGCTCTTCGAGGACGACGACGTGCGCCGCTGGACGCGCCGCCGGTCGCTCTCGGCGCTGACGTGGCCGGTCGACGGTGCGCCGACCGAGCGCGAGCGGCTCCGCGCGCTCGCCGAGCTCGGCTCCCGCGACCGTCCCGCCGCAGAGTCGCTCGCCCGCGCGAACGGCTGGGAGCGGCGGCTCGAGCGTGCGATCGGCGCCTTCCGCCGGCCGACGCGGATCACGCATCCGCTCGTGCTCGAGCAGCTCGAGTCGAAGTCGTCGTTCAACGTGACGGAGCTCGAGCGCTTCGCCGACTGCTCGTCCGCGTGGTTCGTCGAGCGCTTCCTCGACCCGAAGTCGATCGACAAGGAGGTCGACAACCTTCTGCGCGGCAGCGTCGCGCACAGTGCGCTGCACAAGTTCTTCACGCGCATCCCGAAGGAGCTCGGTGTCGAGAAGCTCGACGAGCGCGTGGTCGAGGACGCGGTGCGGCTGATGCGCGCGTGTCTCGACGAAGCGCTCGCCGGTGTGCGCATGGACATGACCGACATGCAGCAGCGCGAGCTCGACCAGACGCTGTGGCGCGACCTCGAGATCGTCGTGCGCTCGGAGTGCGAGTCGGAGATCCAGCTCGTGCCGCGCCGCTTCGAGCTGAGCTTCGGAAACGAGCGCTCGACCCTGCAACGCGGCCTCGAGCTGGGGGAGGGGATGTGGCTCTCCGGGAAGATCGACCGCATCGACGTCGACCCGTTCGGCGCACGCGGGATCGTCCAGGACTACAAGTCCGGCAAGCACGCGCACTCGGCGCGCGAGATCGAGGCGGAGCTGCGGCTGCAGATCCCGCTGTACATGCTCGTGCTGCGCGACCTCGTCGGCCTCGGGCCGCTCGGCGGCCT
>JBEQUF010000372.1:0-2837 GCA_040349295.1 Actinomycetota bacterium
CTCGCGCGCATCGACGAGCCGGACAAGAACTGGAAGTTCGACGCGGGCGACGTCGCCGAACGCGAGCACTGGGACGAGTACCAGCACGCGTTCTCGGAGATGCTTTCGCACACGAGCACCGAGTGGGCTCCATGGCACGTCGTGCCCGCCGACCACAAGAAGGTCGCGCACGCCGTCGTCGGCGCCGTGATCGTCGACGAGCTGAAGAAGATCGACCCGCAGTACCCCCGGGTCGACCGCACGGCGCTCGAGCGGGCGCGCTCGCTGCTCGGCTGATCAGAGGTCGACGGGCTCGCCCGGCTCCCACGTCGGGAGTCCCGCGTACGCTTCCTTCGGATCCGTCGTCTCGACCTCGACGCCGACGCCGAGCTCCCGCGCGCGCGTGTCCGCGAGGTAGACGTACCGCCGAGAGTAGCGAGCGCCGGCCATGAGGATCACGCACGGCCCGTCGCCGGCGCCGACGAAGGCGTGCGCGGCTCCCGGCGGGCAGTGCACGAAGTCCCACGCCCTCAACCGGTGCTCTTCGCCCTCGAGGAGGGCGATGCACTCGCCGCTCAGGACGAGGAAGTCCTCCTGGTTGTCGAGCTCGCGGTGGTAGTGGCCGCCTTGCCCGGGCTGCAGCACGGCCAGCGTGTAGCCGATCTGCCCGAACTCGTGCTCGGGGTCCTCGAAGATGCAGCAGTCGCCCTTGGCGTCGTTGTGCAGCCACGGGAGATCGCGCACGTTGGCGACGAACGGGGCGTCCATGCGGCGCGACGATAGTGCAGCTGCGGCTAGCGTCGCGCGCATGGAGCTTCGCCGGGTCGCCGCGACGCGCTACGTGACGCCGTTCCGCGAAGGCGGGTCGCTGCCCGCGCTCGTCGAGGCCGACGACGACGGGCTGTACGTCGTCAAGTTCCAGGGCGCGGGCCAGGGACGCAAGGCGCTCGTCGCCGAGGTCGTCGCCGGCGAGCTCGCCCGCGCGCTCGGCTTCCGTGTCCCCGAGCTGGTCGTCGCAGACGTCGATCCCGAGCTCGGCCGCGCCGAGCCCGACCGCGAGATCCAGGACCTCCTCGTCGCGAGCGCGGGCTCGAACCTGGGCGTCGACTTCCTGCCCGGCTCGCTGCCGTTCAACCCGGCCGCCGACCCGAATGTCGATCCGGAGCTGGCGGCGGACATCGTCTGGTTCGACTCGCTCGTGACGAACGTCGACCGCACGTCGCAGAACACGAACATGCTCTGGTGGCACGGCAACCTCTGGCTGATCGACCACGGCGCCGCGCTCTACTTCCACCACGCCACCGAGCCCGATCTCGCGCATGCGCGCCAGTCCTTCGACGCGTCGAAGCACGTGCTGCTGCCGTACGCGTCGTCGCTCGACGGCGCCCGCGAGCGCCTCGCGCCTCGCGTGACGGAGGAGCTGCTCGAGCAGGTCGCCGCAGCCGTGCCCGACGAGTGGCTCGAGGGTGCCGACCGCCGACGCTACGTCGACTATCTCCTCATCCGCCGTGAAGTCGTTTAGCTACGCCACCTATCGCCTCGTCCCGCGCATCGAGCGCGGCGAGTGCGTGAACGTCGGCGTCGTCGTCTTCTGCCGGCCGCTCGAGTTCCTCGGCGCGAAGACGGCGCTCGACGAGGCGCGCGCGCTCGCGCTGTGGCCGGACCTCGACGTCGCGGAGGTGCGCAAGCACCTGCAGGCGCTCGAACGGATCGCCGCCGGCGATCCCGCCGGCGGCCCGATCGCAGCGCTCGACCTGACGGCGCGCTTCCACTGGCTGACCGCGCCGTCGAGCACGATCATCCAGCCGTCAGAGGTGCACACGGGCGTCGGCGACGATCCGGGCGACCGGCTCAGCCGATTGTTCGAGTCACTCGTGCTCTGACCTCGGCCAGCTGCTCGATCGAGCGCAGCACCTTGTCGTGCGGCATCGGGCCGAGGCTCGTCTGCATCAGGAAGCGGTCGTGCCCGAACAGCTCGTGCTGGAAGAGGATCTTCTCGACCACCTCGTCGACGGAGCCGACGAGCAGCGCGCCGCGGCGCGTCCGCATCGCGTCGAAGTCCTGGCGCTGCGTCGGCGGCCAGCCGCGCTCGCGGCCGATCGTCGTCATCACGTCGGCGTACGCGGGATAGAAGTCGTCGGGATCGCCGACGTAACCGTGCGAGTTGATGCTGAGCGTCGTCCCGCCGGCGCGCCGGTAGAGCTCCGCGAACGGCACGAACCGCTCGGGCATGCCGCCGATGATCGCGAGGGCCATCGGCAGCGCGAGCGCGCCCGCCCGGGCCGCCGACTCGGGATTGCCGCCGACCGCGATCCAGAGCGGCAGCGGCTGCTGCACCGGCACCGGGAAGACGCCGAAGCGCGCGGGATCGCCGCGCAGCTCGAGCAGCGCGCCGAGCTTCGTCGCGAAGAGCTCGTCGTACTGCTGCAGGTCGTAGCCGAAGAGCGGGAACGACTCGATGAACGAGCCGCGGCCGGCCATGATCTCCGCCCGGCCGCCCGAGACGAGATCGACCTCGGCGAACTGCTGGACGACGCGGATCGGGTCGTCGGACGAGAGCACGGTCACCGCGCTCGTCAGCCGGATCCGGCTCGTCACGGCGGCGATCGCCGCCAGCGCGGTCGCCGGCGCGCTGACCGCGTACTCGGGCCGGTGGTGCTCGCCGACGCCGAAGACGTCGAGCCCGACCTCGTCGGCGAGGCGCGCCTCCTCGAGCAGGTTGGCGAACCGCTGCTGGGGCGGGAGACCGCCCAGGTCGGCAAACGTGTAGACGCCGATCTCCATGACCGGTGCTGACCGTATCCTTCCCGGGACGATGAGCGTCCGGATCCTCTACTGCCCGGTCTGAGCGAGCTACG
>JBEQUF010000001.1:0-9173 GCA_040349295.1 Actinomycetota bacterium
CAGCCGCGATCGCGGCCGGGTCGTCGGGGTCGGCCCGCACGGCGACGTCGCCCGACGCCTCGTCCATCGACGCATGCGACGACGCCACCACAGCCGTGCCGCACGCCATCGCCTCGACGATCGGCATCCCGAAGCCCTCGAACCGCGACGGATAGACGACTGCCGCGGCGCCGCGATACTGGCGGGCGAGCTCCTCGTCGTGCAGCGGGCCGAGCCAGTTCACGTGGGCGCCGCGCGCCTCGACGCCGCCCCAGCCCGTGCCGCCGACGACGCGCAGCTCGCGGCCGCGGACCGCGTCGATCGCAATGGCGAGGTTCTTGCGCGGCTCGAGCGTCCCGACCGCGAGCACGTAGTCGCCGTCGGCTCGCGGCCCGCCGGGCGTGTAGACGTCGTCCACGCCGGGATACGCGACGCGCAGCCTCTCGCGGGCGAAGCCGAGCGTCCGCGCCACGTCGTCGGCGGTGTACGACGAGTTGGCGATCATCACGTCGCACGTCGCTGCGGCGTGCCGGTACTTGGCGCCGTGCATCCGCTCGGTCCGCGGATGCACCCATTCGGGATGGTGGATCGGCACGAGATCGTGGATCATCGTCGACCGCGTCCCTGCCCGCTGTGCCGGGTACATCCAGTCGCTGAAGTGGAAGACGTCGAACGGGCCGACGAAGCGCTCGACCGGCGGCGCGCCGACGTTGCTCCACACGGTGCGGACCGCGTGCGCGAACGGCAGTCGCGGCAGGATGCGCTCGACGTCGATGCCGGCGAGCGCGGCCTCGACGTTGCGACGCCCGGCCGGCGAGACCGGCGCGAACGCGACCACCTCGTGGCCCGTGGACGAGAGGCCGCGCAGCGAGCCGCGGATGTAGTTGCCGACGCCCGTGCGCGGATGCGACAGCGGCGAGACGTCGATCACGATCCTCATGCGATCCAGACGCCGCGCGAGAACGCGACCGCTGCGACGGCGCCGATCGCGGCGAACGCGGGCACGAGCTGCCGGCGATACGGCGCGAGCACGACGAAGAGCGGGAAGTCGGCGAGCAGGAACCGCGGCAGGCTGACGAGCGGCACGACGGCGGCAGGAGACGACAGCACGATCGCGAGCGTGGCGAGCGAGTAGAGCCCGTAGGCGGCGCCGAGCCGCCGCCAGGCGACCCACGTCAGCCAGGCTGCGGCGACGAGCAGCAGGAACTGCACGAGGTTCTGCACCGCGAACTGCTCCGGCTTGCCGTAGCGGCCGTCCGCAGGCAGATGGAGGACGAGCTGCGCGAGCCCCTGCTCGGCTGCGTGGGCGGCGTCCCACACCCCCTGGACCGGGCCGGTCGGCGGCGTGTGCCGCAGCCAGAAGACGCCTTCGGCATGCGAGAACGCGAGCCAGTCGCCGAAGTGCTCGTGCAGGTAGAGCATGTACGCCCCGAGCGCCGCCGGCAGGAGGAGCAGCGGCGCGAGCGCGAGGCGTCCCCGCCTCCAGAGCAGCACCGCGAGCGCCGGCAGGAGCGCGAGGCCCATCAGACGCGTCGCCACCGCGAGCCCGCCGAGCACGCCGGCGGCCAGCGAGCGCCCGCGGACGGCCGCCTGAAACGAGGCGAGCGCGAAGAGCAGGAAGAGCGCGTCCGAGTAGACCGAGGTGAAGACGTAGGCGATCGGGTACAGCGCGAGCAGCAGCGCGGCGTCGCGCGAGCCGCTCAGACGCCGGAGCAGTT
The DNA here is from genome assembly GCA_040349295.1 of Actinomycetota bacterium. Taxonomy (GTDB): domain Bacteria; phylum Actinomycetota; class Thermoleophilia; order Gaiellales; family Gaiellaceae; genus Palsa-739. The sequence goes on from JBEQUF010000001.1 coordinate 1,698, forward strand.
CCGCTGCGACCGCCGCTGCGACGAGCGAGACGAGCACGCCGGCAGCGAGGTGGGAGCGCAGCACGAAGGCGAGCGCGCGAACGCAGAGCGGATAGAGCGGGAAGAAGGCCGCCGACTGCTTCGTGTCGTAGCCGTGCTCCGAGATCCGTAGGAACCAGCCGGCGTCCCACTGCGCGAAGATGCCGAGGAAGAGACGGCCGAACGCCGGCGCGGCGCCCGGCGCCCAGAGCATCGCGACGACCGCGCCGACGACGTACGCGATCCGGATCGCGACGAGGCGGATCACGGCCGGTAGGTGAACGCCGCCACGTGGATGCCCAGACGCCGCGTGTCGCTCGAATGGTCGTTCGGGAAGAGCGCCGGCACGCGTGCGGGGACGATGTGCAGCCGGACGACGCACGTTCCGTGATCGGGCGTCAGAGGCAGCACGAGCTGCTTCGTCGCCTTGGGCGGCAGCACGACGGTGTGCGCAGGCGTCGTCCCCGTGATCGAGATGCGCTGGACGACGTCGCTGTAGAGCACGGGATCGGTGAACACCGTGAGGCGCAGCGAACCGCCGGTGCAGCCGATCCGCGTCCAGCTCGCACGGTTCGTCGTCCAGTTGTCGGGGAACCAGCCGGTGATCTCGGTCGAGAGCCTGGCCGGCTTGCGGATGCGGTAGAGGAGCAGCTGGTGCGTCGGGTCGCTCGCGACGACCTGGCCCAGCAGCTGGACGCGCTTGTCGGTGACGACGTAGTCGTCGGCGAGCCCCCGGATGAGGCCTGTGGCCGGGTCGGCGGCGACGGCGATCTCCGGCATGCCGCCGGCGAGCGTGCTCCCGCCGAAGCCGTAGACGCGGTGCACGCTGCGGTTCCAGAACTCGTTCTCCCAGACGCGGTACGGGTCGTCGCCACCGCTCCAGAGCACCGCGACGTCGGCGTCCGGCCCGACGGCGTCGTCGATCCAGGTCTTGTCTGCAGGCACGCCCGCGGCGAGCGCGGCCTTCGAGTTGGCCGCGAACGAGTAGTTCCACAGCTCGAGCGGCAGCCAGGTGCAGAGGAAGCCGACGGCGACGAGCACCGGCAGCCAGCCGGCGAAGCGCGGCGACAGCCAGAGGAAGGCAGTCGCCAGCACGAGCGCCGTCGCGACGACGGCGACCGTCACGCCCTCGTGCCCCGTCCACTCCTGCTGCAGGAACCACCACGGCTGGAGGAACGGCGTGTCGGACTCGGAGTTCGTGTTCAGCAGCTGCGTGAACGGGATCGCGCCAGGCAGGATCGCGGCGACGACGGCCGCGACGACGATCGCGCGCGAAGGGCGCGGCTGCCCACGCTCGATCCACGCGAAGAGCGCGATCAGGAAGAGCGGTGCGAGATAGAAGAGGTTGCGCTCCTCGATGCGCTCGGAGAAGTGCGACGCGAACGCGCCGACCTCGAGGACGAGCCAGACGGTCAGCGACGCCGCGGCGGCCGCGAACACGCGCAGCGGCCGGTCGAGGTGGCGCGCGCTCGCGACGACGACGATCATCGCCGCAGCCGGCAGGACGAACAGCGAGAGGTCGAGGCCCGCGAGGTGGAGCACGATCCACTCGACCACGGGCCAGACGCGGTACGACGCCTGCCCGACGTCGCTGTGCCCTCCGAGCACGTGCGAGGGCGAGTTGCCCTGCGCCACCTCCACGATGACCACGACCAGCGCGGCCGCGGCGACGATCCCGTACGTCACTCTCCACGGCGAGAGGCGGCGCGGCCGTCCGCGCTCGATCCAGGCAAGCGCGAGCGGGGCCGTGAGCACGGCCAGCGCGAGCGCCACGGCCTGCGCCCGTGTGACGAACGCGACGCCGCAGAGGACGAGCACGACGATCTGGTTCCGTGCCGTCGGCCGCTCGAGCGCGACGACGAGCGCGAGCGCGATCCACGCGAAGAGCGGATAGAAGACGTTCTCCGTCATCAGCGTTCCGACGTAGACGAGCGGCGGCACCGCGACTGCGAGCGCCGCGGCGGCGAGCGCAGCCTGCGGGCGCACGACGCGACGCGCGAGCAGGTACACGGGGAAGACCACCGAGCACATCACGAGCGCGTTGACGACGCGCGCGTAGTCGTACGCGTCCGCGACCTTGGACGCGAGCGCGTACGGGATCGCGAGCAGGAGCTGGTAGACGTAGCCGTACTCCGCGTGCGCGCCGCGGATCAAGAAGTTGCCGTGCGCCGCGAAGCTCCGCGCGGCGTCGGAGTACACCATCTCGTCGACCATGATCCACGGCGCGTGGACGCGCAGCGCGAGCGAGAGAACGACCGCGACCGCGACCGCGTACAGCCCCCCGAGCCAGAGGAGCGGCGAGCCCGGCAGCGCCCGCCGGTCGCGCGGTGGGGCGAGGTCGCGCGCGTGGCCGACGAGGCCGAGCTCGCGGAGATCGGGCGCGAGCACGTCCGGCTCGACCCCCGTGTCGGCGGCGGCAGCCGCGACGTCGTGCAGCACCTGCGCCTCGACGGCGGCGCCGCCGGCCGCCTGCTCGAGGGCGGCGGCATAGAGCTCGGCGACGTGGTCGAGCCCGTGCACCTCGGCGACGTACGCCTTCGCGCGCTCGCCCATCGCCCGGGCGACGGCCGGATCGGAGAAGCGCTCGAGGGCGGCGACGAGCGCCGCCTCCTCGCCGTCGCCGACCGGGATCTTGATCGCGACGTCGTCGGGCAGCTCGGCGAACCAGCCGAGGTCGCTGACGACGAGCGGCTTCCCGAGCGACAGCGTGCGGATCGCGCTGCCCGACGTCTCGCCCATGGTCGGCGAGCGCAGGAGCGCGACGGCGTCGCAGGCCGCCATCAGCGCCATCAGCCGCGGCTCCTCGACGTACGGCTCGCGGATCACGCCCTCCGGCAGCTCCATGCGCAGCCGCCAGCCGGGCGCCTCGGAGCCGACGAGGAGGAGCCGTGCACCGTCGTGGGTCGCGTGGAGCTCCGCGAAGGCACGCAGGAGCTGGTGGACGCGCTTGTTCTCGTTCAGATGCCCGAACGACCCGAGGAGCGGCGCGCCGTGCACGTCGGCGGGCTCCACGTCCTCGGCCGGCCACGCAGGATGCGGGATCACCCAGAGCGGCCCGTCGTAGCCGGCTTCGCGCACGAGCGCCTCGACGTAGTGCGAGTGGACGACAATCCCGGTCGCGCGGTCGAGGATCTCGCCGACGAGCGGGAACTCGGCCGGCCGCACCTCCCAGAGCGGCGGCACCCGGCCTTCGAGCACACCCCAGGCGAGCATGCGACCGGCCGCACCGGCCTCGCGCTCCATCGCGGAGAGATACGCGTGCCCGTCGTTTCGCCCGATCGTGGCGCCGGCGATCAGGTGGTGGACGACGAAGTCGTGCAGCACGACGACGCCGCTGCGCCGGCGGAGCGCGTCGAGGATCCAGCCGTGCGCATCCGGGTCGTTGCCGATGTGGTACAGCGCGACGTCGGCGTCGGCGACCGGGCGCGTGCGGCCGGGCCGGACGACGTCGACCTCGACGAGCCGCTCGAGCGCCGGCAGCAGCAGCGCGGAGTAGTCGGCGATGCCGCTCGTCGACGGCGGCAAGGGCGAGAAGTACGCGACCTTCACTGCACGAACTCCAGCAGCCGGTCGACGCAGCGCTTCCAGGTGACCGTCTGCGCGATCGCGCGCCCGGCACGGCCGAGGCGGCGCGCTTCCTCGTCGGTGAACGTCAGCGCTGCGGCGAGCGCCTCGCGTGTCGGCTCGACGACGCGGCCGGTCTCGCCGTCGTGGACGATGTCGAGCGGCCCGCCGGCGTCGCTGGTCGTGATCACCGGCTTGTCGGAGAGGAAGGCCTCGTACGGCACGAGGCCGTAGTCCTCGTTCACGGGGGCGTAGTAGACGGCGCGCGCCCGCGAGTAGAGATCGGCGAGCTCCTCGTCGCTGACCCGGCCGACGAACTCGACACCCGGACCGGCCATTCCCTCGAGCCGCTCGCGGTCCGGCCCGTCGCCCGCGACGACGACACGGACCTCCGGGACCAGCGCGGCCGCCTCGAGCAGCAGGTCGATGCGCTTCGCACGGTCGAGCCGGTTGACCGAGAGGACGAAGTCGCCGTACTCGTCGCAGCGGAACGCGAGCGGCGCCGGCGGCGGCGCGAGCACCTCGGCCTCGAGGCCGACGGAGTCCATGAGACGGCCGGCGACGATCGACGACGTCGTGAAGATCTTCTTCGCCTCGCCGAGCGAGACCCGGTCGAGCTCGAGCACCTTTCGGCGCAGCGCGCGATCCTCCGCGCTCTCGCCGAACTGCCCGAACTCGGTGCGGTCGAAGTCCCACGCCTGGCGGAGCTGGTGCAGGAGCCACACCACCTTGTTCGGGTGGCGGACGACGTACGACGGGAACTTCGTCGCGATCACCGCGTCGATCGGCCGCCCGTTCGCCTCCTCGAGATCGGCGAGCCGCCAGAGGAACGCCTGCGTCAGCACGCGGTCGTTCGGATACCACTTGAACGGCATCGTGACGAGCTCGGCCTCGTGGCCCTCGTCGCGCAGCGCCTGCACGAGCCCGTCCGCGAAGATCTCGGTGCCGCCGCGCTCGAACGGCACCTGCGGCATGCACACGGCGATGCGCATCAGCGACCGCGCTCGAGCTCGTCGACGCGGCGGGCGAGGTCGTCGACGAGCCGCAGGAGGGCGTCGTTCACGATCCGCTGCTCCGCGAACGCGGGCTCGACGTACCAGCGCATCAGCTTCCGCAGCACGCGCTTGACCTGGAACGCGACCCAGCCCTTCGCGCCGGGACGCTGCAGCAGCGGCTTGTCGGCGCTGACCGCCCAGAACCGCTCGGCGAGGCCGCGCATCGCCGACGGGTCGCGCGCGTCGCGGTCGATCGCGCGCTTCAGCTCCTCGTAGACACGATCGACATCGGCGTCCGCCGGCATGGCGGCGATTGTAAAGACGGGCTGTTACGAACCGGTTTGGGCATCCACGAGGAGCCCGACGAGCTCCTCGAAGCTGACCGACGGCGTCCAGCCGAGGCGTACTGCCGCCTTCGTCGGGTCGCCGACGAGGTGGTGGAGCTCGGCCGCGCCGCGCTTGAGGGTCTCGTCGACGCGCACGAGCTCGCGCCAGTCGAGGCCGACGTGCGCATAGGCGACCTCGGCGAGCTCGGCGACGCTGTGCAGCTCGCCGGTCGCGATCACGTAGTCGTCCGGCTCGTCCTGCTGGAGCATCCGCCACATCGCCTCGACCGAGTCCTTCGCGTAGCCCCAGTCGCGCTGCGCGTCGAGGTCGCCGAGCGACACCGGCTCGCGCCGCGCCGCCGCGTGGGCGACCTTGCTCGGGAGGAACGTCTCCGGCCGCCGCGGAGACTCGTGGTTGTAGAGGATCCCGCAGCTCGCGTGCATCCCGTAGCGGCGTCGGTACGAGCCGACGATGAAGTGCCCGTACGCCTTCGCGACGCCGTACGGCGTCACCGGCGCGAGCGGCGTGCGCTCCGTCTGCGGCCACTCGGCCGGCTCGCCGAAGATCTCGCTCGACGACGCTTGGTAGACGCGGATCGAGTCGTCGACGGTCCGCACAGCCTCGAGGAGCGAGGTGACGCCGACCGCCGCGAACTCCGCCGTCTCGACCGGCTTGTCCCACGAGCGCGGAACGAACGACGGCGAGGCGAGGTTGTAGACCTCGCTCGGCCGGTGCTGGCTGAGCAACCGGGCGAGGCCGTCCTGGTCGAGGAGATCCGCTGCGACGAGCTCGATCCGGTCGCGGACAGCGGCCAGGTTCGGGTAGTCGAGCGACGCGTCGCGGACGAGGCCGACGACCTCGTAGCCGCGGTCGAGCAGGAGCTCCGCGAGATACGAGCCGTCCTGCCCGCCGGCACCGGTGACGATCGCCCGGCTCAGTGCAGCCCCCGTACGTACGCCCAACCCTCGCTCAACCCGAACGAGCGCGTCGTCAGCACGATCAGCGCGTAGACGACGACGCCGAGCACGGCGGCGCCGATCGCGGGCAGCGCGAGCGACAGCGCGCCGAAGGCGAGCGCGCACGCAGCGCCGAGCGCGAGCGCGACGCGAGCGAGGCCGACGACGGCGATGGCGAGCGTCCGGCGGTCGACGATGTACATGAGCCCGAGCGCCGCGACGAGCGTCGCGATGCCGAGCGCGATCGCGATCCCCGGCATCCCCCACAGCGCGCGCAGCGCGAGGCCGAGCGGGATCATCGAGACGATCGCGGCGCCGGCGACCGGCAGCAGGTAGCGCCGCTTCTCGGCCACGAAGACGATCGGGAACGTGACGGCGAAGCCCACCCACGCGATCATCCACGGCGACAGGTAGACGACGAGCAGCCCGAGCTGCCTCCCCACCTGGCCGGCGTATTGGTCGCCGAGCACGAGATGGACGATGCGGCCGCCGACGAGGGCGCAGACGCCGGCCGCCGCGCCGACCACAGACAGGCTCACCCAGGCGGCGTGCACGCCGTGGCGTCCGGCCGCATCGGCGTCGACGCCGCGCCGCGTCAGCGGCGCCGAGGAGATCACGCCGAGCGCGAAGGCCGTCGCGCCGACGAGCGTGGAGGCGGCGAGGTACGCATACGTCAGGCTCGTCACCGACCCCACGCCGAGCTTCGCGGCGAGCCGAAGCGCGATCAGGTACGAGCCCTGGATCGCCAGCGGGACGCACGCGCCCTGGAGCAGGCTCCACAGCCTTGGCCCTGCGGCCAGCTTGCCCGGCATGGCGCCGCGCAGCACCCCGCGCCGGTGGAGCGCGGCGAGCGGGACGGCGAGCGCCACGAGCGCGTTCACGAGCAGCCCCCAGGCGAGCGCGACGATCCCGACCGGGTCGGCGAGCGCGGCGAAGAGCGCAAGCCCGACGAGGCCGCTGACGCCGAAGCCGAGCGCAGCGGTGCCGTAGCTGTCGACTGCAGCGAGAACGCTGGCCGCAAGGGCCGCCAGGAGCTGGACGAACGCCGCCGGAACGAGCACGACGAGCGCCCGGGCGGCGATGTGCGCCGACCGTTCCGGGAGCGAGCCCGTCACGAGCTCGGCGAGCGGATGCGCGAGCACGACGACGAGGACGCAGACGGGGACGGCGAGGAGCAGGAACGAGAGGCCGTACGCGCGAGCCTCGCCGGCGAGGCGTCCCTCGGCGGCGGCGCGCGTCAGCTCGGGGACGACGACCATCCGGAACGACTGCGCCGCCAGGATCAGGAGCGTGTAGACGGCGTACGCGGCGAGGAAGCCGTCCGTCTCCTTGGTCCGCCCGAACTTCTGCGCGAGGAGCGCACCCGCCCCGGCGGCGGCCAGCGAGAGCGCGACCTGCGCCAGGCCGGTCAGGACGCCGCTGCGGAGGGCGCTTTGCCGGGACACCGGCCGATCAAAGCAGACGCGCCTCCCCTCAAATCTTCCGAACACGAGACCATTACATTTGGCCCGTGCGCGTCGTGGTCACGGGAGGGGGCGGCTTCCTCGGGTCGCACGTCGTCGAACGCCTGCGCGCGGACGGGCTCGACCCGTTCGTCGTGCGGCGGCGCGACTACG
>JBEQUF010000004.1:0-2922 GCA_040349295.1 Actinomycetota bacterium
GCAACCGGTCGTCGCGGGACATCCGCGCCATCTTCAGGAAGATCTTGCGCGTCGTGTCGTCCTGGGAGATCGCCTCCAGGCACTCCATGTCCCGCAGCCACACGCCGTCCACGTGGCTCTAACGGGGTACAGGCGGTGAGGGATACGGGATGACCGACAGGACCCCGATACGAGAAGGACTGCGGTGCGTATCGGCGACGTCGTCATCTGGAACGGGCGCCGGGTCATGTTGCTCGGCATCGAGCCGATGAGCGTGCCCGAGCGCAGTGCCACCGTGCGCGACGTCGGCTCCGGCGAGGAGCTGCAGGTGCCGTACGACGAGCTCGAGGAGGGCGAAGGTTTGGCCCCGGAGGCCTGAGCTATATTCGCTCAGGGTGCACGAGATGCACATTTACGGGGTCAGCTTCGACCTGGTTGGCAAGCAGCCGATCGTGCTGCTGAAGACGGCTGACGGGAACAAGTTCCTGCCGATCTGGATCGGCCATCCCGAGGCGGCGGCGATCCTCATGAAGCTGCAGAGCCAGGCGCCGCCGCGACCGATGACGCACGACCTGATGAGCGAGCTGCTCGAGCAGCTCGAGGCGCAGGTCGTGCGCATCACCGTCACCGAGCTGCGCGAGAACACGTTCTATGCGCAGATCACCGTGCAGCAGGACGGCCGCGAGATCGAGGTCGACTCGCGCCCGTCCGACGCGATCGCGCTCGCAATCCGCGCCGAGGCGCCGATCTTCGCCGCCGATCGCGTGATCGAGGAGTCGGCGATCGAGTTCGAGGGCGACGACGTCGACCAGGAGGTCCTCGAGGCCGAGGTCGCGAAGTTCAAGAACTTCCTCGACGAGGTCACGCCCGAGGACTTCTCGTTCGAGCCCGAAGACGAGGACGACGACGACTAGCTGAGCAGCGTCGTCGCGATCGCGAACGCGTTGAAGAGCGCGTGCACGATCATCCCGGGGACGACGCTGCCGGTGCGGGCGCGAATCAGCGCGAGCGCCCAGCCGAACGGGATCAGCACGAGCAGCGCGACGAGCAGGCCATGCCACGCGCCGAACATCAGGCCGATGCCGACGATCGCCGGCGTCGCGCCGAACGTCTGGGTCAGGAGCGACTGGCCGACGCCGCGGAAGAGCAGCTCCTCGACGAACGGGGCGAGCACGACGAAGAGCACGACGTTCGCCGCGAACGCGCCGGCGTGCGCCGGCTCCCAGTGCGACGGTGTCAGCCCCTGCTCCTTCCCGGGGTCCTCGATCGGCAGCACCGTCACGATCGACTCCCAGACGAGCACGGCGACGATCGCGACGGCGGCGATGCGCGCGGCGGCCCACACCGAGGCGACGGGGCGCAGCGCCAGCAGGCTCCAGCGGTCGATCGCGATCACGAGCGTCAACCCGAGGATCAATCCGTAGAAGACGACGCCGTCGGCGAACGAGCTCCAGCGGTAGATCTCGTCGCCCGCGTCGCCGCTCGAGCTCCCGTACGCGGCGTAGTTCGCCGCCGCGACGGCGCCGACGAGCAGGAACCAGCAGGCGAGGCGGACGCGGGTCATGGCCGCATAGGGTTGCAGCCGTGCGCCACTTCACTCCGGACGAAGCGAACGCGGCGCTCGCGCAGGTGCGGCCCCTCGTCGAGCGTATGGTCGCCGAGCGGGAGGCGCACCTGGCGGCGCTCGAGGCGCAGGAGGAGCTGGAGGGACACATCCGCGGCAACGGCGGCGGCATCCCGCCGGCCGCGCTCGCGGAGGCGGCGGGAGCGGTCGAGGCGGCGGCCCGTTCGCTGGCGACGACGATCGACGAGCTGACGGAGGCCGGCGTGCAGGTGAAGGACGTCGAGGAGGGTCTGATCGACTTCCCGGCGCTCCGCAACGGCGAGACCGTGTTGCTCTGCTGGAAGCTCGGCGAGGACGAGATCCGCTACTGGCACACGGTCGAGGGCGGCTACGCAGGACGGCAGGAGCTTCCGCTCGAATAGTCGAAGAACGGCTGCATGTCGTTCTGGCACCGCCTGATCATCGCGGCGGCCGTCTTCCTCGCGGTCAGCTTCGCCGCCCGCGTCGTCGACTGGCGTCTGGCGCGGCGCACGCTCGCGCCGGAGATGGTCACCCGCTACCGGGTGCTCCGCCGGAGCATCACGACCGTCATCCTCGTCGTCGGCTTCTTCTCGGCGCTGCTCGTGATCCCGCAGGTGCGCGCGATCGCGGGCGGGCTGCTCGCCTCGTCGGCCGTGCTGGGGATCATCGTCGGCTTCGCCTCGCAGACGACGCTCGGCAACTTCGTCGCCGGGCTGCTGATCGCGATCACCCAGCCCGTTCGCATCGGCGACCGGGTCACGTATGCGGGCGAGACCGGGATCGTCGAGGACATCGACCTCACCTACACGTTCATCCGCACGTCCGACGACGCACGGCTCGTCGTCCCGAACCAGAAGCTGGCCTCGGATACGATCCGCAACTCCACGATCCGCAGCAGGGGGTCGTTCGCAGAGGTCACCGTGCAGGTCCCGCTCACCACCGATCTCGGCGCTGCGCTGGACGGGCTGAGGGAAGAGGTCGCGCAGGAGCGCGACGCCGCCGTCTACGTCAGCGCGCTCGACGGCAGCGCCACCTTCACCGTTCGCGCGGCTGCGGGCGACGAGGACTCCGCGCAGAGGCTCGAGCGCGACCTCCGCCTGCGCGTGCACCGCCGTCTGCGGACGGCGGGCGTCTGGGCATGAGCCCGCCGCGCCGTCGCCCGCCCGACCCCGTGCGCAGCGGCCGCCGCCGGCGCCGCCGCGAACGCACGCGCCGGCAGCAGCGCCGCCGCACGATCCTGCTCGCCTCGTTCGTCGGCGTCCCGGTCGCGATCGTCGTCGCGCTCGCCGTCGGCGGCACGGTCGCGCTCGGCGCCCGCTGCAACCTGAAGGCGCTGACGCCGGTCGCCGTCGGCCAGA
>JBEQUF010000020.1:0-11927 GCA_040349295.1 Actinomycetota bacterium
CCTGGCCCGCGACGCCGAGCTGCGCGGTGCTGCGCACGTGTTCACGCCGAGCGCGTGGCTGTGCGAGCTCGCAATCGGGTGGGGCGTCGACGCATCGCGCGTCTCGGTCCTGCCGAACCCGTCGCCGCCGCTGCCGCAGCTACGGCAGCGTGAGGAGCTGCGCGCCGAGCTCGGGATGGACGGGCCGACGCTCGCATTCGCTGGTCGCCTGACAGCGCAGAAGTCGCTCGAGGTGGCACTCGATGCGGTCGCCGCCGTCGACGGCGTGTCGCTCGTGATCGCCGGCGACGGCGACGAGCGGGCCCGGCTCGAGACGTACGCCGGTCCGCGCGTCCGCTTCGTCGGGCCACTGCCGCGGCAGGGCGTGCTCGAGCTGTTCCGAGCCGCCGACGCGAGCATCCTCTCGTCGATCTGGGAGAACTTCCCGCACACCGTCGTCGAGGCGCTCGCGGTCGGCACGCCGGTGCTGGCGACGGCCACCGGCGGCGTCGCCGAGGTCGTGACGGACGGCGTGAACGGCCTGCTCGTGCCGTCGCGCGACGTCGATGCGCTCGCTGGCGCGGTCCGCCGCTACTTCGACGACGACGGCCTTCGCAGCAGGCTGCGCGCGAATGCCGCCGACTCGGTCGCGCAGTACGCGCCGGAGCGTGTCTTCGCGACCCTCGAAGAGACGCTCCAGCGGGTGGCCCGATGAAGCGGCGCGCCCTCTTCGTCGGCCGGACGCGATACGCGTGGCCGGTGCCGCCGGAGAAGTTCGACGCGCTGCAGCGCACGCTCGACATCCGCGTGCTCGGCACGTCGGCGGACGGCCGCGCGCACGCGGACGGCACGTTCACGCTCGTCCCCCGTGCGCCGCTCGCCGACGGGCTCGTCTTCTGGCTCGCGCTGCCGGTGCGAGTGGCGCGGCTGCTGCGCGACTTCCGCCCGGACGCGGTGGTCTGCCAGACGGCGTACGAGGGCGCTGCAGCGTTCCTCGCCCGGACGCTGGCCCGGGTGCCGGCGAAGGTCGTGGTCGAGGTGCACGGCGACTGGCGGACGTCGACGCGACTGTACGGGTCGCCCGCACGCCGGCTCGTGAGCGTGCTCGCCGACCGTGTCGCCGCGCGTGCACTGCGGCGGGCCGACAAGGTGCGCGTCGTCTCGCCGTTCACGGCCGGCCTCGTCCGGGAGCTCGGCGTCGAGCCCGCGGCCGACTTTCCGGCCTATATGGATCTCGAGCCGTTCGTCCGCGAGCCCGAGCCGCTGCCCGACGCGCCGCTCGCGCTCTTCGTCGGCGTCCTCGAGCCCTACAAGAACATCGACGGCCTCGCGGCCGCCTGGCGGCAGGCGAACGCGCCCGGCGAGCTCCGCATCGTCGGCAAGGGGTCGCGCGAGGACGTCGTGGGCGCGCTCGGGGTCCGCTGGGACCGCGAGCTGACCTCCGAGCAGGTTGCCCGGGCGCTCGACGACGCGTGGGTGCTCGTACTGCCGTCGCGCTCGGAGGGGATGGGACGCGTCCTCGTCGAAGCGTTCTGCCGTGGCCGCGGTGTCATCGGCTCCCGGGCCGGGTCGATCCCGAACCTGGTCGAGGACGGCGTCTCGGGGCTCCTCGTCGACTCGACGGAGGAGCTCGCCGACGCGCTGCGGCGTGTGCTGTCGGATCGCGGGCTCGCGGAGCGGCTTGGCGCCGGCGCGCGCGCAGCGGCGGCGCCCTGGCTGCAGACACCGGCCGAGTACGCGCGCAACGTCGCGGAGCTCGTCGGATGAGGATCGTCTTCGTCACGCAGGCGATCGACCCGGCGCATCCGGTGCTCGGGGCGACGGTGGCGAAGATCCGGGCGCTCGCGGCGCGCTGCGACGAGGTGGTGGTGCTCGCCGACCGGGTCGACGAGTCCGTGCTTCCCGACAACGTCCGAGCCCGGTCGTTCGCGGCGCCGTCGCAGCTGCAACGGGGCGCCCGCTACATCGCCTCGCTCGCGCCCGAGCTCGTCGACCGCCCGGTGGCCGTCGTCGCGCACATGTCGCCGATCTTCGCGCTGCTCGCGGCGCCTCTGACGAAGCCCGTGCGCGTACCGCTCCTGCTCTGGTTCACGCAGCAGGCCGGCGGCAGGACGCTGCAGAGCGCGGAGCGCGTCGCCGACGTGCTGCTGACGGTCGATCGCCGCAGCGTGCCGCTCGCCTCGCCGAAGGTCCGCGCCATCGGGCACGGGATCGACGTCGCCGCCATCGCCTGCGTCCCTGAGCGGCGTCCGCCGCTCAGGAGGCTGCTCGGGCTCGGCCGCTACGCGCCGGTCAAGGGATGGGAGACTGTGCTGCGCGCATTGCCGGAGCTCCCGGACGCGACCGTGACCATCCACGGACCGCAGCTCACCGACGTCGATCGGGCGCACCGGCCGTATCTCGAAACGGTCGCCGAGGAGCTCGGGGTGCGCGACCGCGTGACCTTCGGTGACGAGGTCGCCTACGCGAACGTCCCGCAGCTCCTCGGACTCGCGGACGCGCTCGTCGACGCGACGCACGGCAACTCCGCGGGGAAGGTGGTGTACGAGGCCGCGGCGGCCTGCCTGCCCGTGTTCGCCGCCTCGCCGGTCTTCGACACGCTGCTTCCGGAGGAGCTGCGGTTTCACGGCGACTTCCCGTCGTCGCTCGCCGAGAGGATCCGCGACTACGCGGGCGGCGCCGGCCGGGACCTGCGCGCACGCGTCGAGGCGGAACACTCGGTCGACCACTGGGCCGACCGCGTGCTGGAGGCCGCGGGCGCATGAAGCCGCGGGTGCTCTTCGTCTCGCGCGAGCGGTTCCGGCTGCCGCTCGACGGATCGCAGAAGCGGAAATGGGATGCCGTGGCGTCCGTCGTCGAGCATCGCGTCCTCGCCGCGGCGGCGCCGGGCTCGCCGACGCGCGACGAGCACTTCCGTCTCGTCGGCAGGGCGCCGGTCCTCGACGGGCCGCTCTTCTACTTCCTGTTGCCCTGGCGCATCGCGCGCCAGCTGCGGGAGTTCCGTCCCCAGGCCGCGCTCGTGCAGGGGATCCACGAGACGGTGGCGTTCCTCGTCGCGAGACGCCTGGCCGGCGTCCGCACGAAGGTGATCCTCGACGTGCAGGGCGACTGGCACGAGGCGACGCGACTGTACGGGTCGCGGTTCAGGCGCCTCCTCAACCCGCTCAACGACGCACTCGCCGGGCCGGCCGTGCGCGGCGCCGACGCGATCCGCACCGTCTCGACGCAGACCACGGGCCTCGTGCGCGCACTCGGCCGTGAGCCGGCCGCCGTCTTCCCGTCGTACACCGACGCGGAGGCATTCCTCGAACGACCGCCCGTCACCCTGCCGGACGAGCCGCGTGCGCTCTTCGTCGGCGTCCTCGAGCGGTACAAGGCGTTCGACACGCTGATGGCCGCCTGGAGGCTCGCGGCGCCGCGCGTGCCCGATGCGACGCTGCACGTCGTCAGCGACGGGTCGTTGCGACACCTCCTGACACCGGACGTCGAGTGGTCGCCGCGTCTGACCGCCGAGGAGGTCGCCGCCGCGATGGACGACTGCTGGGTGTTCTGCCTCCCGTCGCGCTCGGAGGGGCTGCCGCGCGTCGCGCTCGAGGCGGCCGCGCGAGGTCGCGCGATCATCGGCGGGAACCGCGCCGGCATCCCGGACGTGGTCGAGGACGGGGTCAACGGCTTCCTCGTCGACCCTGACGACGCGGAGCAGCTCGCGGAGCTGCTCGTCCGCGTCCTCTCCGACCGCGAGCTCGCCGAGCGGCTCGGCCCAGGTGCGCGCAGGACAGGCGAGGAATGGGGCGTGACGCCCGCGGAATACGCGGAGAAGCTCCGTACACTGGTCGAGTGCGCGAGCAGCTCAAGCAGCTCCTGAAGAACGCGGTCTACCGGACGATCGGCGAGACGGCCAGAGGGATCGGTGCGGTCGCCGGCGACGACCGTTCCCTGCGCGTCCTGATGTACCACAAGGTCAACGACCTGCCCGGCAACCGGATGTCGATGCCGACGGGGCTGTTCGACGAGCAGATGGCGCAGCTGAAGGAGCTCGGCTACGTCGTCGTGGATCTCGACGCGGTGATCGACTACTACACGAACGCCGCGCCGCTTCCGGCCGGCGCCGTCCTCATCACCTTCGACGACGGCTACCGCGACAACCTCGTCAACGCCGCGCCAGTCCTGCAGAAGCACGGCTACCCGGCGGTGCAGTTCGTCCCGATCGCGTACGTCGGCGACCGCCAGCCGCTGCCGCACGAGGAGCATCTCGCGGCGAGCGGCGTCCACAATCCCACGGTCGACTGGGCCGAGATCGAGGAGCTGCAGCGGCTCGGCGTGCGCATCGAGTCGCACGGCATCAGCCACAGGCCGCTCGCCGACCTCGAGCTCGACGAGGCGGCGCGCGAGATCACGATCTCGAAGCTGCGGCTCGAGGAGAAGCTCGGGCGTCCGGTGCGCGCCTTCTCGTACGTGAAGGGGTCGGAGGCGCATTACAAGCAGGTCCACCTGTCGCTTGTGCGTCAGGCCGGGTACGACGTCGCGTTCACGGCGGTCTCCGGCGCGAACTCGGCCGCGAGCGATCCGCTCGAGCTGCGTCGCTACAACGTCGAGCCGTACTCGCCGCGGACGTTCGAGCTCGTGCTCGCGGGCGCGTGCGATCTCATCGCGGTGAAGGACACCGTCACCGGCACCCGTGCCCGGCGCGTGTTCAACGCCGCGCTCGGCACGAGCAGCAAGTGATCGTCCGCCCGGGCGAGCGCGACGACTTCCTCGCGCTCATGCACGAGACGTACGGATCGGCGATGTCGCCGGACGAGTTCGACTGGTGGTTCGACCGGAACCTGGCCGGTCCGCGGCTCCTGAACGAGGCTCGCGACGACGACGGCACCGCGCTCGGCGTGCTCTCGATGTACCCGGCCCGGATGGACAACGGTCTACAGGTCTTCGCCGTGCACGCTGTGACGACGCCGGCCGCGCGGGGCCGCGGTGTCTTCTCGACGCTCGAGCTGCACAACGAGGCGGAGGCCGCTGCGTCCGGCGCACGCTGGGCGCTCGGGTTCACGAATCCGATGGCCGGCCCGATCCTCGTCGGCAAGCTCGGATGGGAAGACGTGACGCAGCTGCGGATCTGGGTGCGCCCGAAGGGCATCCGGAAGGCCGGCGCGATCCGCGAGACGGCAATCGATCCCAGGTCGCGACAGCTGCGCGGGCATCACATCGTCCGCGACGCGGACTACCTGCGCTGGCGGTATGCGGGCTCGCCGCGACGCTATGCGCAGTCGGGCGAGGCGGTCGTCACGCATGCCGACTGGCACGGGTTCTCGTCGGCGATCGTCTGCGAGCACGGCCGCGGCCTCGAGCGGGCGCTGCGTCACGTCGACGCGCAGATCGCCGTCGCGATGGTCAACCCGGGTGAGGAGCGGCGCTTCCTGCTGCACGGCTTCGTGCCGACCCCGCGCACCATCCGCTTCATCGGCAAGCGGCTCACGCCCGACGCGCCTGAATTGCCGAAGCAGCGCTCCGCCTGGTACTTCACGCTCGGCGATCTCGACTTCTTCTGATGCGGAAACTCGTCTTCTGCACGCAACGGCTCGATGCCGAGGATCCCGTGCTGGCGGCGACCGTGCCGATGGTGCGCGCATTGGCAGCGCGCGTCGACGACCTCGTCGTGTTGTGCGACACGGCGCGCAGCGAGGTCGCCGGCAATGTGCGCGTGCACGAGTTCGGCGCGCCGTCGCAGTTGCAGCGAGGCGCTCGCTTCGAGCAGGCGCTCGCCCGTGAGCTCCGCGGTTGCGACGGCGTCGTCGCGCACATGGTCCCGCTCTACGCCGTGCTTGCGGCGCCGCTCGTCCGGCCGCGCGGCATCCCGCTCGTCCTCTGGTACACGCATTGGAAAGGGCACGCGGTCGTCCGTGCCGCCGAGCGTGTCTGCACGGCGGTCGCCTCGGTCGACGTGCGCTCGTTTCCGCTGCACTCGGCGAAGGTGAACGGGATCGGACACGGGATCGATCTCGCGGAGTTCGCGTGCACGGAGACGCCGCCTGGGCCGCCGCTCCGCGCCCTCGTGCTCGGCCGCTACTCCCCGGCGAAGGGCCTCGAGGTCGTGCTCGACGCCGCGCGGCGCGCCGGCGTCGAGGTCGAGGCGCACGGCTCCGACGCGACGTACGAGGGATATCGGCGCGAGCTCCAGTCGCGGTTTCCGCAGGCGACTCTGGCCGGTCCGGTGCCGCGCGCGGCGATTCCCGGCCTCTTCGCGCGTCACCATGTCCTGATCAACAACATGCGCGCCGGCGCGCCCGACAAGGTCGTCTACGAGGCGGCGGCGTCGTGCCTCCCGGTGCTGGCGTCGAATCCCGTCTTCGACGATCTCCTCTCCGAGGAGCTGCGCTTCGCGCGCGACGACGCGGACGAGCTCGCGGAGAAGCTGCGCACGCTCGACCTGCGCCGGCGGCCGGAGCTGCGCGAGGTCGTCGCGCGGCGGCACTCGGTCGAGCACTGGGCAGACGGCCTCCTCGCTACCGTTTCGCGCCGATGATCCTCCACGTCCAGAAGGTCGCCGGCATCTCGGGGTCCGAGGCGCATCTGCTCTCGCTGCTGCCCGAGCTCCGTCAGCGCGGCTGGGACGTCCGCATGCTCATGCTGCACGAGGACGAGCCGGGCGCCTGGGACTTCGCACGTGCGCTCGAGGCGCGCGGTGTGCCGCTCGACACGATCAGGGTGCGCGCCGACGTCGATCCGTGCGCGTTTCTCCGGCTCGTCGCGTATCTCGTGCGGACGCGGCCGGAGCTCCTGCACACGCACCTCATCCATGCCGAGTGGTACGCCTTGCTCGCGGGGAGCGTCGCCCGCGTGCCCGTGCGCTACACGACGAAGCACGGCTTCAACGAGTTCCGCGAGACGCCGTACTTCGGCGTCGCCGACCGTGCGGTGGCAAGCCTCGCCCACGTGCACATCGCCATCTCGCGCGGTCTCGCGCGCTATCTCGCCGACGTCGAGGGCTTCGACCGCGAGAGCTTCGAGATCGTCCACTACGGCATCGAGCCGGACGGCGAGCCGAAGCCGTACGCCGGCGACGTGCCGCGATTGCTCTGCGTCGGCCGGCTGATCCCGATCAAGGGGCACATCGTGCTGCTGCGCGCGTTCGCGGAGGCGCGGAAGCGGCTCCCCGATCTGCAGCTCGACATTGCGGGCCGGGGCGCGCTCGAGCCGGCGCTCCGTGCGCTCGCCCGCGAGCTCGGCATCAGCGACGCCGTCCACTTCCACGGGCATGTCTCGCCGATCCAGGCTGCGATCGAGCAGGCGGCGGTCGTCGTCGTCCCCTCCATGGGCGAGGGGTTCGGCATGGTGGCGCTCGAGGCGATGGAGCGGGCGCGGCCGGTGATCGCCGCGGAGATCGGCGGCCTCGGCGAGCTTGTCCAGGACGGCGAGACGGGCATCCTCGTGCCGCCGGGCGAGGCCGGCCCGTTGACGGAGGCGATCGTGCGGCTCGCCGGCGACCTCGATCTCGCCCGCCGGTACGGCGCCGCAGGCCGCGAGCGTGCGCTGACCCGCTTCCTCCAGCGCTTCTGCACCGATCGGACCGAGCTGCTCTACGAGAGCTCGCTGACCAACGTCTCGTAGAGCGAGACGTGGCGGTCGGCCATGCGCCCGACCGAGAACTCGCTCCTCGCGCGGCTGTGGCCCGCGCTCCCGAGCTCCGGCCGGTCGAGCGCGGCGCGCAGGGCGTCCGCGAGCGCCGCGGCGTCGCCGACCGGGACGAGCAGCCCCGTCTCGCCGTGGAGCACGAGCTCCGGCAGCGAGCTCACGTCGGACGCGACGACAGGCAGCGATGCCTGCATCGCCTCCAGCACGCCGAGCCCGAAGCCCTCCCAGCGGGACGGCTGCACGTAGGCGCTCGCGCGGCGAAGCCACGCCGCGACGTCCGGCACCCTGCCCGGCAGGAACACGCGCTGCGCGACGTCGAGCTCTGCCGCGAGGCGCTCGAGACGCCGCCGGTCGGGGCCTTCGCCGAGGACGACGAGCACGACGTCCGCGGGAAGCGCCGTGACGGCGCGGATCGCGACGTCGACGCCCTTCTGCTCGGTCAGGCGAGCGGTCGAGAGAACGATCCGTGCCTCTGCCGGGACGTCGTCGGGTCCGTTGGCGCCCCAGGCGGACGGGAGCGCGTCGAGCCCGTAGTGGATCGTCTCGATCGCCCGCGGGTCGCCGCCGACCTCGTCGATCGTGAACCGCCGCAGCGCGTCCGTGATCGTCACCACGCGGTCCGCCAGACGCAGCAGGCCCCGCTCGACGTAGCGGAACGGGCCGTTCCGGAAGGGGTCGTCGTTGTGCTTCGTCGAGACGAGTCGTGCGCCGCGGAGCTTCGCCGCGACACCCGCGTAGAGGTCGGCGTGCACCAGATGCGTGTGCACGACGTCGGCGTCGAGCGATCGCAGGACGCGCGCGAGCAGCAACGGGTCCACGTCGCGTGGAGCCGGTATACGACGCGCCGGCACGGCGAGCGCGTCGTAGAAGTCGCGCGGGTCCCACGCCGGGTCGTCGAGCCCCAGGAAGGCGACGTCGACACCGCGCTCGGACAGCGCCGGCAGCAGCGTCAGCAGATGCCGCTCGGAGCCGCCGATCCCGCGCATCCGGTGGACATGGACGACCCTCACCGGCGCAACCGCCGCCGCCACGCGGTCTTGAGCCGCTGGGTCGCTCCCGTCCTGTCGAGCACGAAGCGCGCCCCTGTCGTCGCGACGCGTACCGCGTCGTTCAGCCCGTGCGCGAGCCGAGCGCGCGGTCGAGGCGCGAAGAGGAGCAGGTTCCGCTCGTCGTAGCCGTCGTTCGCGAAGCGCTGCTTGTACCCGGAACGGCCAGGGCCGAAGTCGAGCACCTCGAGCGCCGGGTCGGCGATCGCATCCTCGATCACGCGCATCAGGAGATAGATGCCGGGACGGTGCTGTGCGTAGGAGGCGAGATAGCCGGTCGTGTTCGTGCGGATCGTCGTGTCGTGCAGTCCGCACCACCAGAACGCGACCGGTGTGTCGCCGTCCCAGAGGAGGTACACGCGCGCCCAGCCGTGCGCGAGGGCCGTCAGGAGAACCGCGCTGCGGTCGCGTGAGAAGCCGGCGCCCAGGCGGCGCTGATACGTCGTCCTCGCGATCTCGTCGAGCCGCTCGACGACCGAGGGGTCGGGCTCGGACACGATCTCGACGCGGACGTCGAGCGCGGCCTCGAGCCTCTTCGCGTCGTAGCGGACGCCGGCGCGTGTCTTCCTGCCGAGGCCGGCGAGGAATGCGTCGAACGACGCGGGCAGGACGATGCGGCGACGTGTCCACGTCGCGATGAAGCGCGGCGGCTGCAGGGCGGCCAGCGACCGGTACGTCTCGGATGCGACGGGGAGCGCCGGCGTCTGGACGACGTCGACCTCCCGCAGCGCGAGCCGGGCGAGCGCGCCGACGTCGCCGACCGCGTCGACGACGCGCAGGATGCGGAGCGGCGGCGTCGGCACCCGGAGATACCCGAAGCGGAGATCGAGCGGCCGTGTCGCGACCCGGCCGACGAGCGCGGCATCGCCCTCGATCAGCGCGAGCGGCTCGCCGGGCTCGGCCAGGAAGTAGGCATGCTCCGCCTGCTCGCTCGTCCATCCGACGCGGCCCCACAGGACCGCGTGGGCCTCGACCTCGGCGCGGCCGCGGAGGATCACCGGGCCGTTCGCCATCGCCAGAACCGCTGCAGCGCCGCCGCGGCGAAGAGCGCGAGCAGGAAGTCGAAGTTGATCCGGTAGCGGGTCGCGCCGACGAAGAGCGCCGCCCAGAAGCTCTGGTAGGCGAAGATCGCGAGCGCGAGCCAGAGGAAGACGCGCGGGACGAGGAAGAGGCCGACCGCGGCCAGGGCGTAGAGCGTCCACATCCACGCGGGCTCGACGATCGTCCGCGCGGCGCCGCCTGTCCCCGCGCTCGTCTCGATGACCTGCGGCGACCAGAACAGGTCCTCGGAAAGGGCCGCAAGCTTGAGCTTCGCGCCGGGGTGGTGCTCGAGGTAGTCGAAGGCGAGGTTCTCGTAGAAGGTCATCTCGAGGCACTCGTCCGGGTGGAGCAGCTTGTGCTTTCGCGCCGGGTCGATGTAGACGGCCCGCGCCTCGTCGGGCGTCAGGTACCCCGGATGCGGCGGACGCGGCGAGTCGCGTGCGACGTTGTCGATCCACTGGTGCGTCGAGAGCAGGTGGTACGTCTGCGGGTTGTTCGCCTTCCAGAAGGCGCGGCCGTCGGTCGTGATCGCCCAGCAGCCGACCTCGGTCTTGTTGCGGACGAGCCACGGCGTGACGGCGATCGCCGCGCCGGCGAGGACGAGTGCGACGGGCAGGAGCGGCACGCGACGCGCGAGCAGATACACGACGCAGAGCAGTGGGATGAAGACGAGCCGTGTGTTGCCGAGCAGCGCGAGGCCCGTGTCGACGCCGAGCAGGAGTGCAAGCCACCACCGGGGCCGCTCGACGACGACGAGCGTGAGCAGCACGAGCAGCGCCGCGCACAGCTGGTCGAGGATCTCGCGGTTGATGTGGACGTCGTGCCAGATCAGGTACGGCTGCAGCGTCGCGATCCCGGCGGCGACGACCGCCCACCGCGGTGCGAGAAAGCGACGACCGATATCGTAGACGATGATCGCCGTTATCGCGGCGACGGCGATCTGCGTCAGCCCGATCGCGAGCCAGTTGCCGCCGAAGATCCACTCGATCGGGATGAGGAACCAGCCGTACAGGGGTTGCGTGTCGGCCGACGGCTGGCCCGGGAGAAAGCCGAAGCCCTGGCCGTGCGCGAAGTTCGTCGCGAGGATGATGCTCTTCTCGGCGTTCGCGAAGATCCGGTCCCGCTCGTGCAGGGTCACGGCGAGGCGCGGCAGCACGGCGAGCGCCGCGACGACGCCGTACGCGACGCGGCGGCTCACGCGGCTGCGCGGACGGGAGCGTCGACGTGTGTTCGGTGCCAGAGCTCGAGCATCACGAGCGTCCAGAGCCGGTGCCCGTTGTCGGCGCGTCCGGCAGCGTGATCATCCAACAGCGCCTGGACGGCGCCCCGGTCGAACCAGCCGCGGTCGTTCAGCAGGGTGTCGTGCGCGAGGTCGCGCAGCTCGCCGCGGAACCAGGCGGCGAGCGGGACGCCGAAGCCGCTCTTGCCTCGGCTGGCCACGAGCGGCGGTAGATCGTCCGCGAAGGCGCGGCGCAGGGCGAGCTTGTCCCGCTTCAGCCGTGCGGGCAGCGAGAGCCCGAGCTCGACCACCCGCCGGTCGAGCAGCGGCGACCGGAGCTCGAGCGAGTGCGCCATCGACGCGATGTCCGACTTCGGCAGGAGGTCGCCCGGGAGATACGTCGCGATGTCGAGCCGCTGGAGGCCCGCGACGCCGCCCGCGGGCGGCGGGCCGAGCAGGAAGCCAGGCGACGCCAGGACGCCGATCTCCGCGCGGGCGTCGTCCGTCCAGAGCGCCGACCGCTCGCCGAGCGAGAACACCTGCATCAGCCGGCCGTAGCGCTCCCCGCGCGGCGTCGCCGCGGCCTCGAGGAAGCGGGCGGCGCGGAAGGTGGTCGAGCGTCGTTCGCGGCGGCCGGCCGGGAGCGCCCGCAGGAGCTTTGCGCCCGCCGCCGCCGCCGGGCGCGGCACCCGGTCGGCGAGGCCCATCGCCGTGTACCGCTCGTAGCCGGCGAACGACTCGTCGCCGCCGTCGCCGCCGAGCGCGACCGTCACCGAGCGTCGTGTCATCTCGCTCAGCAGGAACATCGGCAGCGCCGACGAGTCGGCGAACGGCTCGCCGTAGTGCCATACCAGGCGCGGCACGAGCGCTGCCGCGTCCGGCCGCACGACGAGCTCTTCGTGCTCGGTGCCGAGGTGCCGTGCGACGGTGCGCGCGTGCGGCAGCTCGTCGTAGCGCCGCTCCTCGAAGCCGATCGAAAACGTCCGCACGTTGCCCGCACCGACGCGCTTCAT
>JBEQUF010000023.1:0-5872 GCA_040349295.1 Actinomycetota bacterium
CGAAGCAGCGGCGGCTCGACGGCCCGCTGCTGCCGTTGGTGCAGCGGCTGAACGCGGTCCGCCGTGAGAATGTCGCGCTGCAGCACCTGGAGAACATCTCGATCCTGGAGACGGAGAACGATCAGCTCTTTGCCTATCTCAAGCGCACCGGTGACGACGTCGTGATCGTGGCCGTGAACCTCGATCCGTTCGCCCCGCAGGAGGGCGTCGCGATCGTGCCCGTCTCGTCGGGTCTCGCCCCGGCGTACCGCGTCCACGATGCCGTCGGCGACGGCGAGTTCACCTGGCATCTCGGCCGCAACTACGTCCGCCTCGCGCCCGGGCAATCCCACGTCCTCGTGGTCCAGCGATGAGGACATGTCCAGCAACCACGTTGGCGGACATGTCGTGACTGAACAGTGGTTCGAGAGAGATCCGCTCTGGTTCAAGCACGCCGTCTTCTACGAGATCCACATCCGTGGGTTCTTCGACGGGAACGACGACGGCTACGGCGACTTCCGCGGCCTGATCGACAAGCTCGACTACCTGCAGTGGCTCGGCGTCGACTGCATCTGGCTGCTGCCGATGTACCACTCGCCGCTGCGCGACGGCGGCTACGACATCTCCGACTTCTTCTCGATCCACCCCGACTACGGGACGGTGGACGACTTCAAGGAGTTCGTCGAGCAGGCGCACCAGCGCGGCATGCGCGTCATCGCCGACCTCGTCATGAACCACACGTCCTCGGACCACCCGTGGTTCCAGGAGTCGCGCACGAACCCCGACGGGCCGAAGGGCGACTGGTACGTCTGGTCGGACACGGACGAGCCGTGGCAGGAAGCGCGGATCATCTTCCTCGACACCGAGCCGTCGAACTGGACGTTCGACCCGCTGCGCGGCCAGTACTACTGGCACCGCTTCTTCCATCACCAGCCGGATCTCAACTTCGACAACCCCGAGGTGCAGGAGGCGATGCTCAACGTCCTGCGCTTCTGGCTCGATCTCGGCATCGACGGCTTCCGCCTCGACGCCGTCCCGTACCTCTACGAACGCGACGGGACGAACGGCGAGAACCTGCCGGAGACGCATGAATACCTTAAGAAAGTGCGCGCCGAGGTCGACGCGCGCTACCCGGATCGGGTACTCCTGGCGGAAACGAACCAATGGCCGGAAGACGTCGTCGAGTATTTCGGCGACGGCGACGAATGCCACATGGCATTCCACTTCCCGGTCATGCCACGGATGTTCATGTCGCTGCGGAGAGAGGACGCCACGCCCATGTACGAGATCCTCGACCGCACTCCCGCGATCCCCGACAACGCGCAGTGGGGCCTGTTCCTGCGCAACCACGACGAGCTGACGCTCGAGATGGTGACCGACGAGGAACGCGACTACATGTATGCCGAGTACGCGAAAGACCCGCGGATGAAGCTGAACCTCGGCATTCGCCGGCGCCTCGCGCCGCTGCTCGACAACGGCCGCGACGAGATCGAGCTCATGCACGCGATCCTCTTCTCGCTCCCAGGTTCGCCCGTGCTCTATTACGGGGACGAGATCGGCATGGGCGACAACGTGTACCTCGGCGACCGCGACGGCGTCCGCACGCCGATGCAGTGGACGGGCGACCGGAACGCGGGCTTCTCGCGCGCCGACTGGGCGCAGCTCTACCTGCAGCCGCTGATGGATCCGGTCTACGGCTACCAGTCGGTGAACGTCGAGGCGCAGCTCCGCACGCCGACCTCGCTGCTCCGCTGGCTGCACCGCTTCATCGCGCTCCGCAAGGAGCATCCGGTCTTCGGTCTCGGCACGTACGAGCCGCTGCGCGCGGAGAACACGAAGATCTTCGCGCACATCCGTCGCTTCGAGGACGACATCGTGCTCTGCGTGCACAACCTCGCCCGCAGCGCGCAGGCGGTCGAGCTCGACCTGTCGGCGTTCGCCGGGATGGTCCCGGAGGAGATGCTCGGCCGCACGCGCTTCCCCGCGATCGGCGACCTGCCCTATCTGTTGACGCTGGCGCCGCGCGGCTTCTTCTGGTTCCAGCTGAAGCCGGGCGACCAGTGAACGTCGACGAGCAGGAGCTCATCGAGTACGTCACCGAGCAGCGCTGGTACGGCTCGAAGTCTCGCACCGTCGCCCACTCGCAGGTGCTCGACATCGTGACGCTGCGCGAGTCGGGGCCGGAATACGCGCTCGCGCTCGTCGAGATCCGCTTCGACACCGGCGCGCACGACATCTACCAGCTCGTCTACGCGTGCGACGACGGCGATCTCCGGCTCGACGGGCTGCAGGACCCGGCACTCGCGCGCGAGCTCGTGCACGCGATGCGCGGCTCGCTGACGCTGCAGGGCGAGGAGGGCGTCGTCGAGTTCCGGACGGTCAGCGGCTTCGCCGGTCTCGGCCGCGAGATGCAGGACGCGCGTTCCGTCGGCGCCGAGCAGTCGAACACCTCGATCGTCTTCGACGAGGAGCTGATCCTGAAGGTCTTCCGCCGTCTCGAGCCGGGGATCAACCCCGAGCTCGAGATGCTGCGCTTCCTGACCGAGCACGGCTTCGCGAACATCGCCGCGCTCGGCGGCTGGTACGCCTACTCCGGCGGCCCGACCGGCGCAACGCTCGGGATCCTGCAGGAGTTCGTCGTCGGCGGTCGCGACGGCTGGGAGCTCGGGCTCGAGGAGCTGCGCGACGCACCGGACGACTTCCTCTCGCGCCTGCACCGGCTCGGCGAGGTGACCGGCGACATGCACACCGTGCTCGGCTCCGACCAGACCGACTCCGCGTTCTGCCCCGAGACGCCGTCGGTCGAGGCGCTCGGCCTGCTGACGGCGACCGTCGACGAGCAGATCGCGAAGGTCTTCCTCGACCTGCCCGAGGACGAGGACGCGGTGGCGCCGATCGTCGGCCGCGGCGAGGAGGTGCGCGAGCAGCTGCGCATGCTGACGAACGTCGGCTCGGTCGGGAAGATCATCCGCACGCACGGCGACTACCACCTCGGCCAGACCATGTGGGCCGACGACGACTGGATCCTGCTCGACTTCGAGGGTGAGCCCGCGCGCTCGCTGACGGAGCGCCGGCGCAAGCAGTCGCCGCTCCGCGACGTCGCCGGGATGCTCCGCTCGTTCGCCTACCTCTCGATCGCGTCCGGCGGCTCGCAGGAATGGGAGCAGCAGGCGCGGAGCGAGTTCCTCGAGGGCTACCTCTCGACCGTCGACCACACGCTCCTGCCCTCCGGCCAGGCGGCGATCGACCGGATCCTCGCCGTCTACGAGCTCGAGAAGTCGGTCTACGAGCTCCGCTACGAGCTCGACAACCGCCCCGACTGGGTCTCGATCCCGGTCGCGGGGATTCAAAGGTTGATCGAGCAGGTAGCTGAAAGCGCATGATCGAGCTAGGCGCCGATCCGCACCGGATCCTGGGCGCGCACGAGGAGGACGGCGGCGTCGTCGTCCGTGCGTACCGCCCGGAGGCGACGAGCGTGCGCGTGCAGCCGGCGGGCGTCGACGCCGAGCTGAAGGACCCGGCGGGGCTCTGGGAGGCGCTGCTGCCGAAGGCGAAGCTGCCGCTCTCGTACGAGCTCGAGATCGAATACGCGAACGGCAACACGTTCACGGTGCGCGACCCGTACGCGTTCCTGCCGACGCTCGGCGAGCTCGACCTGCACCTCGTCATGCAAGGCAGGCACGAGCAGCTGTACGAGCGGATGGGCGCGCACGTACGCGAGATCGACGGCGTCGTCGGCACGGCGTTCGCCATCTGGGCGCCGAACGCGCGCAGCGTCTCCGTCGTCGGCGACTTCAACTCGTGGGACGGCCGGCTGCACCCGATGCGCTCGCTCGGCTCGTCCGGCATCTGGGAGCTCTTCATCCCCGGCGTCGTCGACGGGCAGAAGTACAAGTTCGAGATCCGCACGCAGGACTGCCGGCTGCGGATCAAGGCCGATCCGCTCGCGTTCGCGACGGAGGTGCCGCCGGCGAACGCCTCGGTCGTGCACCGCCCCCGGCACGAGTGGGAGGACGCGAAGTGGCTCGAGGAGCGCGCCGGGAAGGATTGGCTGCGCGAGCCGATCTCGGTCTACGAGGTGCACCTCGGGTCGTGGCGGCGCAACCCGATGGAGGACAACCGGCCGCTCCGCTACCTCGAGCTCGCCGACGAGCTGTCCGACTACTGCACCGACCTCGGCTTCACCCACGTCGAGCTGCTGCCGGTGATGGAGCATCCCTTCAGCGGCTCGTGGGGCTACCAGGTGACCGGGTACTTCGCGCCGACGTCGCGCTTCGGCTCGCCCGACGACTTCAAGTCCTTCGTCGACCGTCTGCATCGCAACGGCATCGGCGTCATCCTCGACTGGGTGCCCGCGCACTTCCCGCGCGACGACTGGGCGCTCGCGCAGTTCGACGGCACGGCGCTGTACGAGCACTCCGACCCGCGCAAGGGTGCGCATCCAGACTGGGGCACGCTCATCTTCAACCTCTCGCGCAACGAGGTGCGGAACTTCCTGCTCTCGAACGCCCTGTACTGGCTGCGCGAGCAGCACGCCGACGCGCTGCGCGTCGACGCGGTCGCGTCGATGCTCTACCTCGACTACTCGCGCAAGGAGGGGGAGTGGCTGCCGAACATGTTCGGCGGGCGTGAGAACCTCGAAGCCGTCGACTTCCTGAAGCAGATGAACGAGACCGCGTACGGCCGCGAGCCGGGCGTCTTCACCGCGGCGGAGGAGTCGACCGCGTGGCCGGGCGTGTCACGGCCGACGTACGTGGGCGGGCTCGGCTTCGGCTTCAAGTGGAACATGGGCTGGATGCACGACACGCTCCTCTACTTCCAGAAAGACCCGGTGTACCGGCGCTTCCATCACCACACGCTGACGTTCTCGCTCATGTACGCGTTCAGCGAGAACTTCATCCTGCCGCTGTCGCACGACGAGGTCGTGCACGGCAAGGGCTCGTTGCTGAACAAGATGCCAGGCGACCGCTGGCAGAAGTTCGCGAACCTGCGGTCGCTGTACGCGTACATGTGGGCGCACCCCGGCAAGAAGCTCCTGTTCATGGGCGGGGAGCTCGCCGAGTGGGAGGAGTGGAACTACGACGGCTCGCTGCACTGGAACCTGCTCGAGTACGCGGAGCACGAGGGCGTCCAGGCGCTGATCCGCGACCTGAACCGGAACTACCGCACGCAGCCGGCGCTCTACGAGGTCGACTTCGACCCGCGCGGCTTCCGCTGGCTGCAGGCGAACGACGCCGCCAACAACGTCGTCGCCTTCGCGCGCCTCGACGAGAACGGCGAGCACCCGGTCGTCTGTGTGCTGAACCTGTCGCCGGTGCCCCGGAGCGAGTACCGCGTCGGGATGCCGATCTGCTGCCGCTGGCGCGAGCTGCTCAACACGGATTCGACGCACTACGGCGGCTCCGGGGTCGGGAACATGGGCGGCGTCGAGGCCGAGGCGATTCCGTGGCACGACCAGCCGTTCTCCGCCGAGCTGACGCTGCCGCCGCTCGGTGCAGTGTGGCTCGTTCCTGAGTAACCGGTCCCGCCCGTGCCGCGTTGCGTCAGCACGATGCGCGCCACGGCCCTCGTCTGCGCCTGCACCCTCGCGCTCGTCGCCGCGGGCGCCGCGGCCGGCGGGAACCGGTCGCCCGACGTCGCGAAGACGGCCGGCTCGGCGACGATCCACTATTCGCTCGCCGTGCGGCTCGTGAAGCACGCGCAGCCGTACGTCCTGCACATCAGCGGCGCGGTCTCCCGCGACCGCGTCGCCGTCCACCTGCAGCTCGCCGACCTGACGCTGCGGGACGGGACGACGGTGCCCGGGACGACCGGCGTGATCATCTTCAGCAAGCCGTTCCTCTACGAGCGGGCGCCGAACGGCCTCGCGGTGAACGGGCTCACGTGGCTGCGC
>JBEQUF010000033.1:0-7895 GCA_040349295.1 Actinomycetota bacterium
CGTTCAACGTCTACGGCCCCGGTCAGATCGGCGGCGGCGCGATCCGCGCCTTCATCGAGGCGGCGCTGCGCGGCGACAACCTGACCGTGCGCGGCGACGGCGCGCAGATCCGCGCGTGGTGCTACGTCGACGACATGGTCGAGGCGGTGCGGCTCTGTCTCGAGCATCCGAACGCCGTGGGCCAGAGCTACAACGTCGGCAACCCGCGCTCCGCGGTGACGATCTTCGACCTCGCGCAGCGCGTCAAGCGGCTCACCGGGTGCCCCGGCGAGATCGTCTTCGCCCCGCTCGAGTACGTCGACGTCGAGCTGCGCATCCCCAACGTCGAGAAGGCGCAGGAGGACATCGGCTTCGCCGCCAAGGTGGAGCTCGACGAGGGCCTCGAGAGGACGATCGCGTGGTATCGCAGCCGGACTCCCGCACTGACGTAGTCCGCCTCGCCTGGCCGGACGTCGGCGAGGAGGAGCTCGCCGAGATCCGCGAGGTGCTCGAGTCGGGCCAGCTGACGATGGGCCCGAAGACGCTCGAGTTCGAGCGGCTGCTCGCGCCGCTCGCCGGCACGCCGGAGGCCGTCGCCGTCTCGAGCGGCACCGCGGCGCTGCACGTCGCGGTGCTCGCGCTCGGGCTCGGCCCCGGCGACGAGGTGCTCGTGCCCGCCTACACGTTCCCGGCGACCGGCAACGTCGTCGCGCTCGCAGGCGCGACGCCCGTGCTCGTCGACGTCGATCCGGTGACGATGTGCATGGATCCCGCCGACGCCGCGCGGAAGGTGACGCCGCGGACGAAGGCGATCCTCCTCGTGCATCTCTTCGGCCGCCCGGCGCGGATCGAGGAGCTCCCCGAGGGGATCCCGGTGATCGAGGACGCCGCCGGGGCGCTCGGCGCGTCGCGCGGCGGGAAGCCGTGCGGCTCGCTCGGGGCGCTCGCGTGCTTCTCGTTCCATCCGCGGAAGATCGTCACCACGGGCGAGGGCGGCGCGATCACGACCGCCGACCCCGCGCTCGCGGAGGCGTCGCGCTCGCTCCGCCACCACGGCTGGTCGCCGTCGAACACGTACGACGACATGCCGGCGCCGGCGTTCAACTACCGCATCTCCGAGATCGAGGCCGCGCTCGGCGTGCCGCAGCTGCGCCGCTTCGACGAGCTGTACGAGGCGTACGGCCGCGTGGCGGCCGGCTACACGGAGCGGCTTCGCGATCTCGTCGTCACGCCGTCGACGGACGAGGGCGACCGGCACGGCTGGCAGGCCTACGTGATCCAGGTCGACGATCGCGACCGCGTCATGGCCGCGCTGCGGGCCGAGGGGATCCAGTGCCAGATCGGCACGTACGCCCTGCACCGGCTCGGCGCGTACCGGGACGCGGGCGACTTCCCCGGGGCCGACGCCGCCTTCGAGCGCGCGTTGGCGCTGCCCTTGCACACCCGCCTCACCGACAGCGAGCTCGACCGGGTCGCCGAGGCACTTGACAAGATAGTGAGTCACCACTAACTTGTCGGCATGGAGATGACGGCGACCCGGCTGACAGCGGCGGAGCGGCGCGAGGACATCCTCGACGCGGCCCAGAAGGCGTTCGCGGCCGGCGGCTACGCGGGCACGTCCACCGAGGACATCGCCCGGGCGGCCGGCATCTCGCAGCCGTACCTGTTCCGGCTCTTCGGCACGAAGAAGGACCTGTTCAAGGCCACCGCGGCCCGCTGCCTGCGCGAGACGCTCGAGATGTTCCAGCGGGCGGCCGAGGGGCTCCGGGGCGAGGAGGCCCTGCAGGCGATCGGCCGCTCGTACGGCGAGCTCCTCGACAACGACCGCGTGCGGCTCCGGGCGCAGATGCAGGCGTACAGCGCCTGCGACGACCCCGAGATCTGCGCCGTCGTCCGCAACGGCTTCGGCGACCTCGTCAGCTACGTCGAGCGCGTCTCCGGGCTGCCGCCCGAGGATGTGGCGGCCTTCTTCGCCAAGGGGATGCTGATGAACGTCCTCGCGTCGATGCACGCGACGGACGGCTCGGAGCCCTGGGCGCGGCGGCTGCTCGAAGGCTGCGGCAAGGACCTGTAGGCGTTCTCTTTTTTTCACCAGGAGGGAAGTGATGACTCACAAACGTAACCGGGCAGCAACGATCTGGACGCTGGCCCTCACCTCGGCGGCGCTCTTCATGGTCAGCCTCGACAACCTCGTGGTCACCACCGCCCTGCCGGTGATCCGCCGCGACCTGCACGCCACCATCTCGCAGCTCGAGTGGACGGTGAACGCGTACACGCTCACCTTCGCCGTGCTGCTCCTGACCGGCGCCGCGCTCGGCGACCGGTTCGGCCGGCGGCGGATGTTCGTCCTCGGGCTGCTGCTCTTCACCGGCGCGTCCGCGCTGGCGGCGCTCTCGACGAGCGCGAACGCGCTCGACCTCGCCCGGGCGATCCAGGGCGTCGGCGGCGCGATCGTGACGCCGCTGACCCTGACCATCCTCTCCCACGGCGTGCCGCGCGAGTCGCGCGGGCTCGCGCTCGGCATCTGGGGCGGGATCGGCGGCCTCGCGATCGCGATCGGGCCGCTCGTCGGCGGCGCGATCGTCAACGGCGTCTCCTGGCACTGGATCTTCTGGATCAACGTGCCGATCGGCCTCGTCCTCGCCCCGCTCGCCGCCCGGAACCTCGAGGAGAGCCGCGGCGTCGACAGCTCGCTCGACCTGCCGGGGCTCGCGCTCGCCAGCACCGGTCTGCTCGGCGTCGTCTGGGGCCTCGTCCGCGGCAACGCGCACGGCTGGACGAGCGCGGGCGTCGTCGCGCCGATCGTCGCCGGCGTCCTGCTCGTGGCGGCCTTCGTCGCCTGGGAGCTGCGCGCGCCGTCGCCGATGCTGCCGATGCAGTTCTTCCGCGACCGCGTCTTCGCCCTGACGAACGTCGCGTCGCTGCTGATGTTCTTCGGGATGTTCGGCTCGATCTTCCTGCTGGCCCAGTTCTTCCAGACGGTCCAGCACTACTCGCCGCTCCAGTCCGGGCTGCGCATCCTGCCGTGGACGGCGATGCCGATCTTCATCGCGCCGATCGCCGGCGCGCTCTCCGACCGCATCGGCGGCCAGCGGCTGATGACCGCAGGGCTGACGCTGCAGGCGGCGGGCCTCTTCTGGATCGCCGCGGTGCAGAACGCCGGTGTCGCCTACGCGGACCTGATCGGCCCGTTCATGCTCTCCGGAGCCGGGATGGCGCTCTTCTTCGCACCGGTCGCGAACGTCGTCCTCTCGACCGTCCGGCCGGAGCAGGAGGGCAAGGCGTCGGGCGCCAACAACGCGATCCGCGAGCTCGGCGGCGTCTTCGGCGTCGCGGTGCTGGCGGCGGTCTTCTCGCACTCCGGCGGCTACCAGTCGGGCGTCGCGTTCACGCACGGGACGACGACCGCGGTGTGGGTCGGCGCGGCGGTCGTGCTCGCCGGCGCGGTTGCGGCGGCGCTGATCCCGCGGCGGGCGCGGGCCGAGCAGCTGGAGGCAGTGACCGCCTAGACGGCGGAGAGGCGGCGCCGGTTCGGGCGCACCATCTTCGCGGCGAAGAGACGGTCGTCGGCCTTCTTCACGAGGCCGTCGGCCGTCTCCGCGTCCGTCGAGGCGACGCCTGCGAGCGTCACCTGCAGGTCGGGCGCGAGCAGCGCGTTCACCTGCGCACCGAGCTCGGGCACGGCGTCGGGGCGCAGCATCGTCAGCACCGCGAACTCGTCGCCGCCGACCCGGGCGATCGCGTCGCCCGCATCCGCGGCGCCGCCGAGGACGCCGGCCACGCGACGCAGCGCCTCGTCGCCGGCGGTGTGGCCGTGCACCTCGTTGACGCGCCGCAGCTCGTCGATGTCGACGAGCAGGAGCGTGAAGAGCATCTGGGCGTCGAAGCGGCGGCGCAGCTCCTCGTCGAAGGCGCGGACGTTGCCGACGCCGGTGACGAAGTCGGTCGAGGCGTGCCGCTCGAGGCGGGCCACGAGCTGCCGGTTGCGGCTCGCATAGACGCCGACGACGGCGCCGACGAGTGCAAAGGTGATCGCCCGGATGCCGGTCTGCGTCGTCAGGGCGTCGCGGGACGGGATCCTCGGGTCGAGCACGACGGCGGCGCAGTAGAGGCCCGCGCCGAGGAAGCCGGCGAGGATGCCGCCGAGCGCGTCCGAAACGAGCGCGACGAGGATCACCGGCAGGTAGAAGAAGTGGGCGATCCCGAGCTTGCCCGACTCGAAGACGAGGAAGGCCGCGAAGACGGCCCCGTAGCCGCCGGCGGCCAGGAGCAGGGCCAGCTTCCGGTTGTGGAGCAGGGCCGCAGACGCCATCACGTGAGCATCGACCCTCCCCCGCGGGCCGACTTCACCCGTTCGAGGGAACGCGATCTGCCGCGTGGGCGACAATCAACCCGTGCCTCGTCTCCTCGTGCTCGGCGCCGGCCCTGCCCAGCTCGGCGTCCTCGCGGCGGCGCGCCAGCGCGGGCTGACCCTCGTGGCGGCCGATCGCGACCCGTCGGCCCCCGGCTTCCGCTACGCCGACCGGAGGGCGATCGTCTCGATCGAGGACGAGCCGGCGATCGAGCGGCTGGCCCGCGCCGAGGAGGTCGACGGGATCGTCGCGCCCGGCACCGACCATGCGGTCGCGGTCGCGGCGCGGATCGCAAAGCGGCTCGCGCTGCCGCATCCGCTCTCGCCCGAGGCGGCGGTGCTCGCGGTCTCGAAGTTGCGCCAGCGGGAGGCGCTCGCGGCGGCCGGCGTCCCGCAGCCGCGCTCGGTCGTCTGCCGCACGCTGCCGGAGGTCGACGCGGCGGCGCACGAGCTCGGCGGCTACCCCGTCGTCATCGAGGCGCCGGACCGGGACGGCGAGCGGAGCGTGACGCTCGCCGCGACGGCCGCGTTCGCGGAGGTCGAGGGCGAGTACTGCCTCGTCGAGGAGCTCGTCCACGGTCCGACGGTGACCGTCAACGCCTTCTCGGTCGGCGGCCGCTTCGTGCCGCTCACCGTCACCGACGGCGAGAAGGCCGCAGCGCCCGCGTTCGGCGTCACGCTCGCCCATGTCTGGCCGGCGGAGCTCGAGCCGCAGCAGATCGCCGCGGCGATCGCGATCGCCTCGGCCGCCGCGGCGGCGCTCGGCGTCACCGACGGCCCGACGACCTCGCAGGTGTTGATCGCGGAGACCGGCCCGCTGCTCGCGAAGCTGTCGGCCCGCGTCGGCGGCGGGCACGACGGCGAGCTGTCGCGGGTCGCGCTCGGGGTCGATGCGAACGCACTCGCGGTCGCGGCGGCGCTCGGAGACGAGGTGGGGCGGCAGGACCTCGCGCCTACGCACGGCGTCGGCGGCGCCTGCGTGCGGTTCCTCGTCGCACCGCCGGGGGTGCTGCACGAGGTGCGTGGCGTCGAGGACGCGTACGGCGTCGACGGCGTCCGCGGCATCCGCATCTACCGCAAGCCGGGCCACGTCTTCCACGCGCTGCGGCGCGCGTCGGACCGTGCGGGCGCGATCCTCGCGACCGGCGACACGCGCGACGATGCGCTCGACGCGGCGGACGAGGCGGCGGAGCGCATCCGCTTCGTCACCCGCGCGGCCGAGGCGGTCGCGTGAAGAAGGCTCTGGCGACGCTCGTCGTCACCGGGCTCTGCACCGCCTACATCCTCTGGAAGATCGACGTCGGGCACACCGCGCATGTGCTCGTGCACGGCCGGCCGCTCTGGTGGCTGCTCTCGATCGCGATCATGGTCGGCTCGGTGTGGCCGATGGCCTGGCGTTGGCGGCGGCTGCTCGAGGCGCGCGGCGTCCACGACTCGCTCGCGCGGCTCGTGCGGACGTACTTCGTCGGCTACGCGGCGGGGCAGGTGCTGCCGACCTCGCTCGGCGGCGACGCGTCGCGGATCTACGAGACGACCCGCCGCCATCCCGGCTCCGGCGGCGCCGCCGCCGGCACGGTCCTGCTCGAGCGCGCGCTCGGCGGCGTCGCGACGCTGCTCCTCGCGGCGGTCGGCTTCGCGCTCGCGGTCGGGCGCTACGACGTCGGCGGCTATCTCTGGGTCGAGCTCGCGTTCGTCGTCGGCTCGGTGCTCGCGGCGATCGTGCTCTTCTCGCGCCGGCTCCATCCGCTGCTGCACCTGACCCGCCCGCTGCTGCGCCGCCTGCGGCTCGAGCGGCCGCTGCGCGAGGCGTACCTCGGCCTGCACGCGTTCCGCGCGGAGGTCCCGCTGCTGCTCTCGATGTTCGCCCTGACGCTCGTCGTCCAGGCGGTGCGCGTGCTTGCGATCTGGGCGTCGGGGAAGGCGGTCGGGGTCGACCTCTCGCCGCGCCCCTACTACGTGATGGGGCCGCTGCTCTTCCTCGTCATGCTCGTGCCGTTCACGATCAACGGGCTCGCCGTGCGCGAGTCGTTCTTCGTCTCGTTCCTCACCGCGCTCGGCGTGAGCGCCGACCGTGCGTTCGCGACCGGCTTCCTCTTCTTCGTCGTCACCATCGTGCTCGCGCTCCCGGGCGCGGCGATCGTCATGTGGGAGGGATTGCGACGGCCGCGGACGCAAGCGTCGTCGTCGTGACGTACAACGCGCTGCCGTGGCTCGAGCAGAGCCTCGACAGCGTGCGCGGCGTCGAGACGGTCGTCGTCGACCACGGCTCGAGCGACGGCACCGTCGCGTTCGCCCGCGAGCGCTTCCCGGAGGTCGACGTCGTCGAGGAGGAGAACCGCGGACTCGCCTACGGCTGGAACACAGGGGTCGCGCGGACGCACGGACGCTGGATCCTCCTGCTGAACGCCGACGCCTGGCTCGACGAGGGCGCGCTGGACGAGCTGGTCGCCTTCGGCGAGGCGCATCCGCGCGCCGCCGTCGTCGCCCCGCGCCTCCGCTACCCCGACGGCCGCCTGCAGCGCTCGGTGCGCGGCTTCCCGACGTTGTGGCGCATCGCGACCGAGTATCTGTTCATCCGCAAGCTCGCCCCGCGCACGCGCGCGCTGAACGCGTTCTACGCCGGCGGCTTCGACCACGACCGCCCGTGCCGCGCCGAGTGGATCATGGGCGCCGTCTGGCTCGTCCGGCGGGAGGCGCTCGACGAGGTCGGCCCCGCCGACGACGGCTTCTTCCTCTTCAGCGAGGAGACCGACCTCGCGTGGCGCTTCCGCGACGCGGGCTGGGAGGTGTGGTTCGACCCCGCCGCGGGCGCCACGCACGTCTACGGCGGCTCGCACCAGGGGCGGATGCTCGCCGAGAACGTCAAGAGCCAGCTGCGGCTCCTGCGCAAGCACCGCGGCGACGCGTATGCGCGCTGCGCGTCGCTGATCATCCGCACCGGCCTGTTCCTGCGCCGCAAGCCGCTGTGATCCACTGGCTGCAGCTGGCGGTCGGGACGCTCGTCCTCCTCTGGCCCGGCCGGGCTGTCGCGCGCGCGCTCGGGGTCGCCGGGGCGGCCGAGAGCTTCACGTGGTCGCTCGGCCTCGTCGCCGCCGCGCTCGCCTTCACGTTCGCGGTGCACGGCTCGCTGACGCTGACGCTCGTGCTCGTCCTCGTGGCCGGCGCGGTGGCGACGCCGTTCGCATGGCGGCGGCGCGGCGCCGAAGGCCACGGCCCCGTCTGGCTCGCGGGGCTCGGCTTCGGCGTCGCGCTCTGGCCGATCGCCGGCATCGTGCACGGCGACGCGCTCTTCCACCTCGCGCGCATGCGCAAGCTGCTCGACTTCGGCGCCCTCCACCTGCGCACCGTCGACGAGTTCAAGGACGGCGGCCTGCACCCGGGCTACGCGTTCCCGCTCTGGCACGCCTGGCTCGCGCTCGTCGGGAAGATCACCGGGGTCGATCCGTCCGTCGTCGTGCTGCACGAGTCGAGCCTGTTGACGCCGCTCGCGTTCGTGCTCGCGTACGAGCTCGGGCGTGTGCTCTTCCGTTCGCGGGCGCTCGGGGTCGCGACGCTGCTCGCGCAG
>JBEQUF010000038.1:0-4677 GCA_040349295.1 Actinomycetota bacterium
TGCGACCGACGTGCTCTATCCGCCGGGCTCGACGTTCAAGCCGGTGACCGCGATCGCGGCGATGCAGGAGCACCTGCTCTCGCCGTACTCGACGCTGCCGTGCACCGGGACGTACGTGTCGCCGGACGACAAGGGGCACCAGGTCTTCCACAACTGGGACCCGAACGCGAACCAGGCGATGGACCTGCCGACGGCGCTCGAGTACTCGTGCGACACCTACTTCTACCAAGTGGGCAACACGTTCTACGAGCTGCCGGGCGACCGCGGCCAGCCGTTGCAGAAGTGGGCGAAGACGTTCGGCTTCGGCTCGCCGACCGGGCTCGACGTGCCGCCGGACGCAGCCGGGCTGGTGCCGACGAAGGCGTGGCGTCAGCGGCAGTTCTCGAAGAAGAACGATCCGTGCTGCTGGCAGGTCGACCAGCTCTGGAAGCCGGGCGACTCGATCCAGCTGGCGATCGGCCAGGGCGACCTGCTCGTGACGCCGCTGCAGATGGCGCGCTTCTACGCGATGCTCGCGAACGGCGGCACGCTCGTCACGCCGCACCTCCTGCTGGACGTCGAGAACCCGAACGGCGCCGCGGTGCCGACGCCGGCACGGCCGGCGCCGAAGCCGCTCAAGCTCGACCCGGCGGCGCTCGCCGTCGTCAAGCAGGGGCTGTGGGAGGGCACGCATCTCGTCGACGGGACGTCGTACCCCGTGTTCGGCAACTTTCCGGTGTCGATCGCGGGCAAGACGGGGACCGCGGAGAAGATCGTCGACCTGCCGGGCTACAGGCATGGGGTCAACAAGGACCAGGCTTGGTGGTGCGGCTACGGGCCGACCGACAAGCCGTCGCTCGTCGTCTGCGCCGTGATCGAGAACGGCGGCCACGGCGGCGTCGCGGCCGCGCCGGCGGCGGAAGAGGTCTTCGCGTCGTGGTTCCACGTGAAGATCAAGGTCACGAACTCGAAGCACTCGGATTAAGGGCACGATGGGCTGATGCTGGAATACGCCGGATCACAGAGCCGTGGAGTCACCCGCCGCCGCGACGAGGGCGCGGCGATCGCCGGCGTCCTGCGCTCGCTCGACTGGCTGCTGATCGCCGGCGTCGGCGGCCTCGTTGCCGTCGGCCTGTGGGCGATCTCGGGCGTGACGCGCTTCGACATCACCGGCAGCCCGAGCTACTACCTCAAGCGGCAGATCGTCTACGTCTGCGTCGGCGCCGTCGCGCTCGTCTTCGGGGTGCTCGTCGACACCGACGTCTATCGACGCTTCTGGCGGCCGATCTTCTACTCGACCGTCGGCCTGATCGCGATCGTGCTCGTCATCGGTCGCGCGGCGCGCGGCTCGACGCGCTGGATCAACGTCGGCTTCTTCACGTTCCAGCCGTCCGAGTTCGGCAAGCTCCTGTTCGTGCTCGCGATCGCCGGCTTCATCGCCGAGCGCGCGCGCAATCCGAACGACCCGTCGCTGACGCTGCGCGTGCTCGGGCTCGGCGTCGTCCCGATCCTGCTCGTCTTCGCCCAGCCCGACCTCGGGACGGCGCTCGTCTACACGGCCGCGCTCGGGGCGATGCTCTTCGTCTCCGGCACGCCGTGGAAGCAGCTCGCCGTGCTCGGCTCGCTCGCCGTGCTGCTCGTCTCCGTCGTGCTCTGGATCGGGCCGGCGATGGGCGTGAACTTCCTGCACGGCTACCAGAAGTCACGCCTGACCTGCTTCGTGCATCCGCAGAAGTGCAGCGTCGACGCGCGCTACAACCTCGAGCAGTCGATCGCCGCCGTCGGCTCGGGCGAGGTGAAGGGCCGCGGCGTGAAGAACGCCACCCAGACGCGCCTGAACTTCCTGCCCGAGCACGGCACCGACTTCGTCTTCGCGTCGTTCAGCGAGCAGCGCGGCTTCGTCGGCGCGTCGCTCCTGCTCGCGCTCTACCTCTTCGTGCTGTGGCGCGGCCTGCGGATCGTCACGGTCGCGCGCGACCTCTACTCGGCGATCGTCGCGGGCGGCGTCGTCGTCGCCCTGCTCTTCCAGATCTTCGTGAACGTCGGCATGACGATGGGCATCGCGCCGATCACCGGCATCCCCTTGCCCTTCGTCAGCGTCGGCGGGTCGTCGATGATCGCGAACCTCGCCGCGGTCGGCGTGTTGCTCTCGATCCACGCGCGCGGCCGGATCGCGCGCAGCCCACGCCGGAACCGGTGAACGTCGGTCTCGCGCGGACGCTGTACCGCGAGCTGACGCCGACCCGCGACGACGGCAAGCAGCTCGTCGTCGGCGGGGCGCGGGCGCTCGCGCCGATGCTCCGCAAAGAGCTCGGCGTCGCCGGCGCCGCCGAGGATCCACGCGGCGCCGCCGTCTACGTCCACATCTGGGCGGGCGACGGGGAGGACGAGGCCCTGCTGAAGCGGGCACGGAGGGCGCGGGTGCCGATCGTCGCGCTCGCGCCGCCCGAGGTCGACTCGCTCCCGTTCGTGCTCGCGACCGACCTCGTGCCGCTCGAGGGCGGCTCGGGCTTCCCGGTCGAGCGGCTCGTACGGGCGATCGCCGCGCGGCTCGGCGAGGACGCGGTGCCGCTCGCGTCGCGGCTGCCGGTGCTACGCCGCGCGGTCGCGCAGCAGCTCGTCGAGCGGGTGGCCCGCCGCAACGGCCTCGTCGCGGCCGCCGTCTTCGTCCCCCGCGCCGGAAGTACCGGCGGCAACGGCAATGGGGGCGTGGACCTGCCGGTGCTGCTGCGGAACGAGCTGAAGCTCGTCGCGCAGCTGGAGCAGCTCTACGGCCGCCAGATCGCCGAGGGCAACCGGCTGCCCGAGCTCGCCGGCACCGCAGCCGTCGGCTTCGGCCTGCGGGCCGTCGCCCGCGAGCTGCTCGACCTTGTTCCCATAGCGAGGTGGGCTGTACAGGGCGCCGTTGCGTATGCGGGCACGCGCGCGCTCGGTGAGGCCGCGCTCAGGGGGCTCGAAGCGGCTGCCGCTCCAGGCCGCCACTAGGCAGCACCCCTCAAGAGAACGGGCCCATCAAGAGAATGGGTCCATCAGGCGGCAGCCGGGCGGAGCTTCGCACGCCGCGCCTTGATCGCCCGCAGGCGCTGCGAGAGCCGGGCCCAGGCCCAGGGCTCGACTTCCTTGTAGCGAGCCTCGGACTGCGACCGGGTCGCCTCGAGGTACTCGAACCAGGCGTCCGCCTCCTCGATCAGCAGGAGCTCTTCGGCTTCTTGGGTTCCGGGCATTTCACACCTCCGGGGCTCGTCGATGGCCGGATGCTAGGTCCCGGGCCGGACGGAGTCCGGCCGGTGTTCGGCCGGGCGGTGGCGGCTTTGCCGCCACCGCTTCCAGCCTGGGGCCGGACGGAGTCCGGCCGGTGTTCGGCCGGGCGGTGGCGGCTTTGCCGCCGCCGCTTCCAGCCCGGGCCGGACGGACAAGGGCCATGTCCGGTACCCTTGGGGCAGAGGCATATGCCCATGGTTTTCGTTCATACAGCCGCGCGCTCGCTTGAAGACGCAGCGCGGCTCCACCTCGAAGGAGTTTCTCTTTGCCTTGGTTCCGTCGACGGAAGTCTGATTCCGACGTCCCCGCGGCTGCGCCTGACCACCAGGTCGCGCCGCTTCCCGAGCCCGAAGTAAGCGCGCCTGAGCCCGAAGCGGCTCAGGACGAATCGACCGCAGATCCCACCAAGCCGAAGCGGCGGCGTGGATCGCGCGGCGGGCGCAACCGCACGAAGAAGCCGGCCGGCGAGACGGGCACCGCGCCCGCGAAGCCCGCGGCGCGCAAGCCCGCAGAGCGCAAGCAGCCGGAGAAGAAGGTCGTCTCGCAGCGCCAGGAGCGCCGTCGCAACGAGCCGCGGCGCCGCCGCGAGCCGCAGCGCCGCGCGCCGCTGCCGGCGGCGAAGCGCGAGCTGATCGTGTCCGTCGACGTCGGCGAGCAGCGCGTCGCCGTCCTCGAGGACGACCGCGTCGCCGAGGTCTACCTCGAGCGGCCGGAGCGGCGGTCGATCGCCGGCAACATCTACCTCGGTCAGGTCGACAACGTCCTGCCGGGCATGGAGGCGGCGTTCGTCGAGATCGGCCTCGAGAAGAACGGCTTCCTGTACGTCGACGAGATCGTCGGCCCCGAGCTCGAGCGTGGCCACGGCCGGAAGATCCAGGATCTGATCAGCAAGGGCCAGCAGATCCTCGTCCAGGCGGTCAAGGACCCGATGAAGACGAAGGGCGCCCGGCTGACGACGCAGATCTCGCTGCCCGGCCGCTTCGTCGTCTTCGTCCCGCAGGGCGAGGGCCTCGGCGTCTCTCGCCGCCTCGAGGACGACGAGCGCCAGCGCCTGAAGGACATCCTCAAGAAGCTGCAGGTGAAGGAGGGGGGCGTCATCGTCCGCACCGCGGCCGAGGGAGCGTCGGAGGAGGACATCGAGCGCGACCTCGTCTTCCTGCAGCGGCTGTGGAAGTCGATCCAGGCGAAGGCGAAGGAGGCGAAGGCGCCCGAGCTCGTCTACCAGGAGGCGGAGCTGCCGCTGCGCGTGACCCGCGACCTCTTCACGGGCGACTTCGAGAAGGCGTACGTCGACAACGACCAGGCCTTCAAGCGCATCACGGGCTACCTGAAGAAGACCTCGCCGCACATGGTCGAGCGCGTCATCCGGTATAAGGAGAAGGCGCCGCTGATGGAGCAGTTCGGCGTCGAGCAGGAGATCAAGTCGACGCTGAGCCG
>JBEQUF010000053.1:0-5865 GCA_040349295.1 Actinomycetota bacterium
GCAGCGGCTCGCCGAGCTCGAGGAGGCAGGCGTGCTCGAACGGCGCGTGCTCGCCGACACGCGGCCGCCGCGGGTCGAGTACCGATTGACCGACCTCGGCCGGCATCTCGGTGCGCTCGTCGACGCGATGCGCGCGTACGCTGCGCATTCGTGAGGATCGACCGCCGCTACCGCGGCCCCGACGAGTCCGGCAACGGCGGCTACTCGGCCGGGACGTTCGCCGAGCTGGTCGACGGCGACGCCGAGGTGACGCTGCGGAGCCCGCCGCCGCTCGACCGCGAGCTCCGGGTCGACGGCCTCGACGTGTACGACGGCGAGACGCTCGTGGCGCAGGTCCGCCCGGTGACGGTCGAGCTCGAGCTCCCGCTGCCGCCCGCGCACGTCGAGGCGGGCGAGCCGGACCCCGGGCATCCGTTCCCGAACTGCTTCGTCTGCGGTCCGGCCCGCAGCGACGGGCTCCGCCTGCAGCCGCGGCAGTACGGTGCGCTCGTCGCGGCGCCGTGGCGGCCGCAGGAGATCCGGCGCGAGCTCGTCTGGGCCGCGCTCGACTGTCCCGGCGCCTTCGCCGTCGACCCCGCCCTGTCGCGAGGCGCCAGCGTGCTGGGCCGGATCGCCGTGCACGTCGAGGCGCTCCCGGAGGCCGGCGACGAGCTCGTGATCGTCGGCTGGGATCTCGGTGGAGGCGACGCCCGCCGGTCGTATGCCGGAACCGCCCTGTTCCGTGGCGAATCGGCGCTCGCGTGGGCTCGCGCCACCTGGTTTTCGATCGGATAGCGGCTAACCTCTGGCAATGCACGAGCGGTTCGACGAGCTGGTTCGCCTGCTGGGCGAGCTGACCGACGTCGAGAAGGCGCTCCACGTCCTGAGCTGGGACGAGGAGACGAAGATGCCGCCGGCGGGCGCCGACGCCCGTGCCGAGCAGCGCGCGACGCTCGCGCGCATCGCGCACGAGCTCCAGACCTCGCCGCAGCTGGGCGAGCTGCTCGAGGAGCTGCGCCCCTTCGAGGAGTCGCAGCCGTACGAGTCGTTCGAGGCCGCGGTGATCCGGATCGCCCGCGCCGACCACGACAAGGCCGTCCGCGTGCCCGCCGACCTGCGCGCCGACCTGAGCCGGCTCGGCTCGCACGGCTACCGGGCCTGGCTGCAGGCGCGCGAGGAGCAGGACTACTCGATCCTCCTGCCGTACCTCGAGCGCGGCCTCGAGCTGCGGCGCCAGTACGTCGAGTGCTTCGCCCCGTACGACGATCCGTACGACCCGCTGCTCGACATCTACGAGCCGGGGATGCGGACGAGCGAGGTCGAGCGGGTCTTCGACCGGCTGAAGGAGGGCCTCGTCCCGCTCGTGCGGAACTTCGCCGAG
Organism: Actinomycetota bacterium; assembly: GCA_040349295.1. Classification (GTDB taxonomy): domain Bacteria; phylum Actinomycetota; class Thermoleophilia; order Gaiellales; family Gaiellaceae; genus Palsa-739. The sequence continues at coordinate 1,361 of JBEQUF010000053.1, forward strand.
CACGGCGCCGTCGACGACTCCTGCCTGCACGGCTCGTTCCCGATGCGCGCGCAGAAGGCGTTCTCGCTCGCGATGCTCGAGCGGTGGGGGATGGAGCCGAGCGCGTGGCGGCTCGACGGCACCGTCCACCCCTTCATGACGTGCTTCTCGCCGGCCGACATCCGGCTGACGACGAACTTCCACGACGACTCGCTGCACGGCGTGCTGTCGTGCCTGCACGAGTTCGGGCACGGCGTGTACGAGCGGAACGTCGACCCGCGGTACACACGGACGCCGCTGGCCGAGGGCGTGTCGTCGGCGTTCCACGAGTCGCAGAGCCGCCTCTGGGAGAACCTCGTCGGGCGCAGCCTCGCGACCTGGCGGTTCTTCTATCCGAAGCTGCAGGAGGAGTTCCCCGAGCATTTCGGCCACGTGTCGCTGGAGACGTTCCATCGCGCGCTCAACAAGGTCGAGCCGACGCTGCGGCGGGTGGATGCCGACGAGGTGACGTACTCGCTGCACATCATCCTCCGCTTCGAGCTCGAGCGCGCGATGCTGAACGGCGAGCTCGACGTCCGCGACCTGCCGGAGGCGTTCGACGAGAAGATGCGCGACTACCTCGGGCTGCAGCCGCCGGACATCGTCAGCGGTGCGCTGCAGGACGCCCACTGGTCGGATCTGACGTTCGGCTACTTCCCGACGTACGCACTCGGCAACGTCGTCTCGGTGCAGCTCTGGGAGCGCGTCGAGGAGGAGCTCGGGCCGCTCGACGAGCAGTTCGAGCGGGGCGAGTTCGAGCCGCTGCGGGAGTGGCTGAGCGAGCAGATCTACCGCTGGGGTCGCGTCTTCACGCCGGAGGAGCTGCTCCAGCGCGCGGCGGGCGGGCCGCTCGATCCCGAGCCGTACCTTCGCTACCTCGAGGGCAAGCTCGGCGATCTGCTGGGCGCCGCCGTCGCCTGATGCGGCGGGTCGTGACGGTCGTCGGCGGCTTCGCGCTGCTGCTCCTCGGGCTGGCGCTGCTCGTGCTGCCCGGCCCGGGGATCCCGCTCGTCGTCGCCGGGCTCGGGCTCCTCTCGCTCGAGTACGAGTGGGCCCGCCGGCTGCGGGCGTGGGTGATGCGCCGGGCGGAGCGGGTCGCGCCGCGGCGCCGCGAAGCGCGGATCGCGCTCGCCGCCGTGGCGATCGGCGCCGCGGTGGCGGCGACGGTCAGCGTCTCCCTCTGGGGTGTGCCCGGGCTCTAGTGCTCGTGGCAGCGGCAGACCGGCTCGCCGAGCGACCGGCGCTCGAACCGGAGGCCGCACCGGGCGCAGGTGGCCGGCAGCAGGTCGGCCTTCACGAAGAGCGCGCGCATCAGGGTGGCCCAGAAGAGGACGAAGACGATGACGAGCGGGGCCGACATGCCGCTTCTATCGGCACGATGGGGGCCTCCGTTAAGATCGAGTCGTGAGCTGGCTGTACATCGCCCTGCTCGCCGCGGCGGTCGCAGTCGTGATCGCCGCCGAGTGGCCACGCCTCGAGCACCGGCTCGGTGCGCAGTGGTCGGGCGAGGCTCGACGCCGCCGCCAGCGCGCGAAGCGGAAGGCGTCGCTACGCGTCGTCCAGACGACCGACGCCGACTACCTCGCCGCGAGCGTCGAGCGCGACCTCGCCAACCTGCCGACGATCGAAGACCGCGACCGCCGTCGCTAGCGGACGGCGAGCCGCGCGCTGAAGGTGCGCGTGTTGGGGAGCACGGGGCCGACGTCCTCCATGTTCTTCGGCTCCTGGTAGTCGCCGACGATCACGACGACGCGGTGCGTCCCGGGCGCGACGTTCTTGACGGTGAGGATGTTCCGTGCGAACGAGTACGGCACGTTGCGGCCGTCGACCGTCAGCGTGATCGAGCCGGGGTCGACGCCCGCCCCGGCGTCGGTGATCGCGAGCCGGATCTGCCGGCTCGCCGGGGCGAGGGCACGCACCTTGGGCGGCGTCGTGTCGTTGATCCAGAAGCGGAACGAGAAGGCGCCGGGCTTCGCGCCGCTCGGCGTGTCGAAGACGATGTCGTAGACGCCGGCCTTCGGGAGCACGGCGCCGACGGACGGGACGACGCGCCCGTACTGCCGGTACGGGTTGATGTCGACCGGGAGTGCGGAGAAGCCGGCGAGCCGGTTCTCGTCGCCGTCGACGACGATGCGGGGTGCGACCGTGACGCCGGTCGCGTGTGAGAGGACGGCGACGCCGAAGTTCGCGACCGGCTTCTTCAGTGTGAACCGGAAGATCTGCTCCGGACCGGAGAGGTCGAGCGGCACGCCGGTCTTGCAGTTGCAGGCGAGGCCCTGCTCCGGCCAGCGGTACCGCGAGACGAGCGACTTCTTGCCGGCGGTGTCGCCGTGGTAGACGCCCGGCTTCGAGATCGCCTGCTGCGGCTCGGTGCCGAGCAGCGGGATCTCGACGTGGAACCAGTACGGCACGCGGCGGACGTCGGTGCCGCGCGTGAGCGTGATGAAGCCGTAGCCGTCGCCTTCGACCGCGGTGCTCGCGACGGCGACCGTCACGGCGTACGTCGGCGAGACCGAGACGGTTGCGCCCGCGACGCCCGCCTGTTGCGCGACCGCGGGCGTCCAGCCGGCGAGACCGCCGCCCGCGTCGGCGAGCGTGAGCTGCTGCGTGGCGTTCGCGCCGCGCTGGAGCAGGCCGAACGAGAGGTTCGTCGGGCTCGTGAAGATCAGCGGGTTGTCGGCGCGGGCGAGGTCGATCCGGCCGCCACCCTCGCGCATCACCGAGACCTCGGCGGTCGTCGACGCGCTGCCGGGGTGCACCGGATCGCCGGTCGAGACGAGCGCCGACTTGATCTGCTCGACCGTCCAGGTGGGATGCCGCTGCTTGAGGAGGGCGGCGGCGCCCGCGACGTGCGGCGTCGCCATGCTCGTCCCGTCCCAGCGATCCCACTGGTTTCCCGGCAGGGAGGAGAGGATGCCGACGCCGGGAGCGGTGACGTCCGGCTTCAGCTGCAGCGAGAGCGGGGTGGGGGCGCTGTCCGAGAAGCCGGCGATGACGTCGGCGGGTCCGTCGGCGCCGCCTTCGGTCGAGGCGGCGACGGTGATCGCCTCGGGCGCGTTCGCCGGCGAGCCGATGCCGCCGTGCCCGGCCTCGCCGAACGCGTTGCCGGCCGCGATCACCGGCACGACCCCCGCGTCGGCGGCGGCGTCGATCGCCTTGACGACGATGTCGCGCGTCGGCTCGACCTCGGGCTCGCCGAGCGAGAGGTTGATCACGTCCATGCCATCCTTGACCGCCTGCTCGATCCCGGCGGCGATCTCGGGCGAGTTCCCGTCCAGGCCGAAGTCGTCGGTCGGGACGGTGAGCACCTTGTAGTTGCCGAGGTAGGCGGCCGGGGCGACGCCGGAGATGGTGAGCTTCGCGCCGCCGAAGGTCGCGATCGTGTCGTGGTCGCCGGCGGCGATCCCGGAGACGTGCGTCGCGTGGTCGGAGTTGACCGGGTCGAACGGCGTGCGCGCGTACTTCCACGTCTCGTTCGCCGGGGCGAATGCGCGGGCGACGATCACCTTGGGCGTCGTGTACTGCGTGTTCCCCTTCGGGAAGCCGGCGGGATAGCTGAAGCCGGCCGGGTTGAAGAACGGATGCGTCTGGTCGAGCCCGTCGTCGATCACGCCGATCTTGATCCCCTGGCCGGCGGTCGCGAGCGTCTGCCCCCAGACGGACGGCGCGCCGACGAGCTGCGTCGAGCGGTCGTCGAGCGAGTGGTAGGTGACGCTCGGCCACACGGTCGCGCCGGGGATGTGCTGGAGGGTTGAGAGCTGCGAGCGCGGGACGACCACCGCCATCCCGTTCAGGGTCACGTCGTAGTGCCAGCGGACGTCGGCGCTCGGGATCCGCGCTTCGATCCGCGCAGCGAGCGCGCGCTGGGCGGTCTGGAGCGCGCGCAGGTAGCTGACCGTCGCCGGCGCCCGCAGGTCGAGCCGGTGCGTCGCCGACGCGAGGCGGCGGCCCATGAACGTCGCCTCGGCGAGCGGCGGCTGCGGCAGCGTGACGACGACCTCGACCGTCCCGTCCGTCCGCACGGGCACGGTGGACCGCGGCGCAGCAGACGCCGTGGCAAGGACTGCCAACGACCCCAGGCTGGCGAGGAGGGCGACGACCGGGCGCAGAGCGGACAACGTACCTATGCAGACGCCGGACGGTTATCGCCGGTTGGCACTACAATGGCCGCCGCCCGCGGATGTGGCGGAATTGGTAGACGCGCACGGAGAGGTTCAGGCGCGCACCGGCCACCACCAGGCACCACACACCAAGCTTTGCTTGGGGCTATTGCGTAGGCATCCGGCACGACGGCCACTCCAAACCACCAGGACCCTGGCCGGTGGTGACATCCTGGTGACGGCTACCGCTCGCCCTACCATGCTTGGGTGACGATCTTCTCCGACGAGAATGCGCCGTCGAGGGCGCCGGCTGGTCAGGAGATCCCCAGGGGAGTTCGGTCGGTAATCCTGGACTGGTTCCAGTCAGATGCCGGGATTACCCCTACC
>JBEQUF010000072.1:0-5455 GCA_040349295.1 Actinomycetota bacterium
CCCACGCGCCGGGCGAGGTCTCGCCGTTTGAAAACTCGATCACGTGCCACCACTCGTCCATGCCAACCGATCAGTACCACGAACCGCCCGACGAGCTCGACCCCGAGATCCGCACCTTCGCGCGGATGATCGCGTCCCTTCAGGAGGAAGCCGAGGCGATCGGCTGGTACGAGCAGCGCATCTCGATCGAGCAGGACGAGCAGGCGAGAACGATCATGGAGGACGCCCAGCAGGAGGAGTTCCTGCACTTCGCGATGGACCTCGAGTTCCTCAGCCGCCGCAAGGAGAAGTGGAAGCTCGCGCTCCAGCAGATCCTGTTCAAGGACGGCGACATCGTCGAGAACAAGGAGAAGGCGGAAGCTGCGGTGGAGGACTGAGAGCTAGCCGACGCCGGCGAGCAGGAAGGCGCGCGACTCCTTCGCCATCTCGCGGGCGACGACGAGCCGCTGCACTTCCTGCGTGCCCTCGTAGATCTGCGTGATCTTCGCGTCGCGCATGAACCGCTCGACGGGGTACTCCTTGATGTAGCCGTAGCCGCCGAGGACCTGCACGGCCTCGGTCGACGCATACATCGCGACGTCGCCGCACTTCAGCTTCGCCATCGCCGACGCCTTCGTCAGCTCCGGCCCCTCGACACCCTCGTCGGCCATCTCGCCGAACCGGTAGAGCAGCCCGCGCGCCGCCTCACACTCCGTCTCCATGTCGGCGAGCTTCGCCGCGATCAGCTGGTGCGACGCGATCGGCTTGCCCATCGTCTCGCGCGTCTTCGCGTACTCGAGCGCGTAGTCGGTCGCGCCCTGTGCGATCCCGAGCGCCTGCGCGGCAACACCCGGCCGCGAGCGGTCGAGGATCCGCATCGCGATCTTGAAGCCCTCCCCCTCGCCGCCGAGCAGGTTCTCGGCCGGCACGCGCACGTCGTCGAAGGTCAGCTCGCCGGTCGTGGAGCCGGAGATGCCCATCTTCGGCTCGAGGCGCGCCACCTCGAAGCCCGGCGAATCCGCCTCGACGACGAACGCCGAGATGCCACCGTGTCCGGACGACGGATCGGTCTTCGCGAACACCGTGTAGAGCTGCGCCACGCCTGCGTTCGTGATGAACCGCTTCGACCCGTTCAGGACGTAATGGTCCCCTTCACGGCGCGCCGTCGAACGCATCGCCGCGGAGTCCGAGCCGGAGCCCGACTCGGTCAGCGCGTACGCGCACAGCCATTCGCCGGTCGCGAGCCGCGGCAGGTACCGACTCTTCTGCTCGTCGTTGCCGGCGAGCTTCAATCCGAGCGACCCGAGCTCCTGCACCGCGAGGATCAGCCCGCTCGTCGCGCAGACCTTCGAGACCTCCTCGATCGCGATCAGCGCCAGCAGCGTGCCGGTGCCGAGCCCGCCGTGCTCCTCGTCGAAGAAGAGCGCGAAGATGTCGTTCTCGCGATAGAGCTCGACGACGTCCCACGGGAACTCGTGCGACTCGTCGATCTCGGCCGCCCGCGGCGCGATCCGCTCGCGCGCGATCTGGCGGACGAGGTCGCGCAGCTCGCGCTGCTCGGATGAGAGGCGGTCCCAGGCCATGCTGCACGGCAAATTCTACGCCCTCATCTGAAGCTCATACTTCGGGCTTAGCGTCGGGGTGCGATGATCGAGGCGAGGGCCCTCACGAAGGACTATGGGGAGAAGCGCGCGGTCGACGGCCTGGAGTTCACGGTCAAGCCGGGCATCGTCACCGGCTTCCTCGGCCCGAACGGCTCCGGCAAGTCGACGACGATGCGCCTGATCCTCGGCCTCGACCGGCCGACCGCCGGCGACGTCACCGTGAACGGCAAGCACTACGCCGACCATCCGGCGCCGCTGCACGAGGTCGGAGCGCTGCTCGAGGCACGCTCGGTCCACACCGGCCGGAGCGCGTACAACCACCTCCGCGCACTCGCGCAGACGCACGGCATCCCCCGTGCCCGGGTCGACGAGCTGGTCGACTTCGTCGGCCTGCACGACGTGGCGCGCAAGCGGGCAGGCTCGTTCTCGCTCGGCATGGGCCAGCGGCTCGGCCTCGCGACGGCGCTGCTCGGCGACCCGGCGACGGTGATCCTCGACGAGCCTGTCAACGGGCTCGACCCCGAGGGCATCCACTGGATCCGCACGCTGCTCAAGCGACTCGCCGCCGAGGGGCGGACCGTCTTCGTCTCGTCGCACCTGATGAGCGAGATGGCGCTCACCGCCGACCACCTGATCGTGATCGGCCGCGGCAAGCTGATCGCCGACACGAGCGTCGAGGACTTCGTCAACAGCGCCTCCCGGAAGATCGTCCGCGTGCGCTCGCCGCAGGTGCTGCTGCTCGCCGAGGCCCTCGCAGGCCCGGAGGTCACGGTCACGCCGATCGAGGCCGGCGTGCTCGAGGTCGAAGGCATCGACGCCGCCGCGATCGGCGACCTCGCGCTCCAGAAGCACATCGCGATCCACGAGCTGACGCCGGTGCAGGCGTCGCTGGAAGAGGCGTTCATGGAGCTGACGCAGGAAGACGTGGAGTACCGCGCGGCATGAGCAGCGTCGCCGTCACGCAGCCGCGGGTCATCCGCTCCGAGTGGACGAAGTTCATCACCGTCCGGTCGACGCTCTGGTCGCTCGGCGTCGGCATCCTCCTGACGCTGCTCTTCCCGATCCTCTTCGCGGCGGTGACGAGCTCGCACTGGGGGACGATGTCGCCGCGGGAACAGGCCGACCGCCACCCGATGGACATCGCGCTCGCCGGCGTCAACGTCGCGCAGCTCGCGATCGCCGTGCTCGGCGTGCTCGTGATCACCGCCGAGTACTCGACCGGGATGATCCGCTCGACGCTGCTCGCAGTGCCGAAGCGGCTGCCGGTGCTCTGGGCGAAGCTCGGCGTCTTCGCAGTCGTCTCGTTCGCGCTGACGCTGCCGGCCGTGATCGTCTCCTTCTACACGAGCCAGGCGATCCTCGACCGCCACCACATCCTGCAGACGTCGATCTCGTCGCCCGGCGTCCTGCGCGTCATCGTCGGCTCGGCGCTCTACGTGATGGGGGTGGGCGTGCTCGCGCTCGCGCTCGGCGCGATCATCCGCAACACGGCCGGCGGGATCTCGGCGTTCGTCGGGCTCTTCTTCGTGATCCCGCCGCTGATGAACGTCCTGCCGCTCAGCTGGAACAACGCGATCAGCAAGTGGCTGCCGAGCGAGGCGGGCCGCCAGCTCTTCGCGCTGCAGCGCGACCACACGCGCTTCGCCCAGTGGCCGAGCGGCGCCCTCTTCCTCGGCTACTGCATCCTTGCGGTCGCAATCGCCGCAGTGTTGCTCCGGCGACGAGACGCCTGATAGACCTGGCCCCATGTTCGATCATGTGGGCCTCAACGTCAGGAACTACGAGCAGAGCAAGTCGTTCTACGCGGCGGCGCTCGCGCCGCTCGGCTACGGCATCACCTTCGACAACGCGGAGTGGCACGCCGCCGCGTTCGGACCGGAGGGCAAGTACGGGTTCTGGGTCGCCGAGCGCGAGCCGTACGGGACGGGGACGCACGTCGCGTTCACGACCGACGACCGCGCGGCCGTCGACGCGTTCTACGCGGCGGCGATCGCAGCCGGCGGGACCGACAACGGCCCTCCGGGGATCCGGGAGCACTACCACCCGACCTACTACGCGGCCTTCGTGCACGACCCGGACGGCAACAACGTCGAGGTGGTCTGCCACCGCGGATGATCCTGCGGAACGGGGTCATCAGGACGCTCGATCCGTCTCTGCCGGTGTCGAGCGCGCTCGCGATCGCGGGCGACCGCGTCGCGGGCGGCGTCGGCGTGCACGAGACGGCGCTCGCGTCGCCCGAGACGGTCGACCTCGGCGGCCGCTGCGTCCTCCCCGGCTTCACCGACTCGCACGTGCACTTCCCGACATGGGCGATGACGAAGCGCGAGGTGAAGCTCGAGGCGGCGACGTCGGTCGCCGACGCGGTGGAGCGCATCCGCGCGAGCGGCCTGCGCCGGGGGTACGGCTGGCGCGACGCCGACTGGCCCGACGGCCCGCCGGCACGCGAGCACCTCGACGCGATCTCGAGCGAGCCGATGGCCTTCATCTCGAAGGACTTCCATTCGCTCTGGCTGAACAGCGCCGCGCTCGCACTCGCCGGCGGCGACCTCGACGTCGAAGGCGGCGTCGTCGAGCGCGACGCGAGCGGCGAGCCGACCGGCATCCTCCGCGAGGAGTCGGCGTGGCGCTTCAAGAACGCGTATCTCGAGTACTCGCCGCAGGAATACGTCGACGGCATGCGCGAGGCGATGCGACTCGCGAACACGCGCGGCGTCGTCGCCTACCACGACAAGGACGGCTGGTTCGGCGCCGTCGGTCTCTGGCAGCGGCTCGAGCAGCTGACGCCGCTCACGCTTCGCGTCTGGCAGTCGACACCCTGGGAGAGCATTCCGCACCTGCGCGCGATCGGGCTGCGCAGCGGCGCCGGCTCGCCCTACCTCCGTCTCGGCTATCTGAAGGCGTTCATGGACGGGACGCTCGGCTCGCAGACCGCCTGGATGCTCGACGACAGCGGCGTCTGCATCACGAGCGGCGCGCAGCTCGCCGAGATCGTGCGCGAGGCCGCCGAGATCGGCTGGCCGGTCGCGGTGCACGCGATCGGCGACAAGGCGAACCGCGAGGCACTCGACGCGTTCGAGCAGACGCGCGACGCGTGGCAGCCGCTCGGACTGCGGCACCGGATCGAGCACGCGCAGTGCGTCCATCCCGACGACGTCCCGCGCTTCGCCGAGCTCGGCGTCGCCGTCTCGCCCCAGTTCACGCACGCGCCCTCCGACGAGCACCTCGCGAAGACGTACTGGAGCGACAAGCTCGAGCAGACGTACTCGTTCCGCTCGCTGCTCGACTCCGGCGCCCTGCTCGCCAACGGCTCCGACGCGCCGGTGGAGGAGCTCGACCCGTGGGCGGGCGTGATCGCCGCGGTGCTCGACCACTGGCGGCCCGACCAGCGGCTGACGCTCGCAGAGGCGCTGCACGCGACCTGCGTCGCGCCGACGTGGCTCTCGCACGACGAGCGCGTGCGCGGCACGCTCGTGCCCGGCCGCTACGCCGACCTCGTGGTGCTCGACCGCGATCCGTTCGCGCTCGACGATCCCGAGGAGCTGCGCAACGTGCAGGTGGTCGCGACGATGGTCGGCGGCCGCTGGGTGCACAACCCGCCGCCCTGGGACTAGACGCTGGCCCTCGACGCCTACCGCGCGTTCACGGCCGCGCTCCGCGCACGGCTCGAAACGGACGACCGCGTGCTCGCGCTCGTCGCCGTCGGCTCGATGGCCGAGCGCGACTCCTCGCCCGACGCCTGGTCCGATCACGACTTCTTCGTGATCGCGAAGCCCGGCGAGCAGGAGCGCCTGCGCAGTCAGCTCGGCTGGCTGCCCGAGGCCGGGCGGATCGTCCTCGCGTTCCGCGAGACGGCGCACGGCGTGAAGGTCGTG
>JBEQUF010000075.1:0-4031 GCA_040349295.1 Actinomycetota bacterium
ACCACGCGATGACGACCGACCGGGTCTCCCGCAAGCGGCTCTCGCACCCCGAGGCCGTGCGCCGTCTGCGCGACGCCGCGGGCACGCAGTTCGACCCGCACGTGGTCGAGACCGCGCTGCGCGTGCTGAACGAGCTCAGGCGCGCCGTCTAGCGTCCCCGCCTGGGGATCTGCAGCGCGACGCCGGCGCCGAGCGCGAAGACGCCCGCCGAGACGCCGAACGCGAGCGCGAAGCCGTGCTCGGTGAAGCTGCCGTCCGCGGCGAGCGTGCCGGCGATGATGCTCGCGGAGATCTGCGCGCCGATCGCGCCGCCGATCGAGCGGACGATCGTGTTCATCCCGGTCGCGATGCCGGTCTGCTGCGACGGGACGGACTCGACGATGAGGTTCGCCATCGACGCGAATGCGAAGCCGATGCCGACGCCCATGATCAGCATCGCGACGTAGATCGTCCACGGCTTGTCGTGCGCGACGGTCAGCATGACGGTGGCGATGCACGAGATGATCGCGCCGAGCTGCAGGGGCAGCCGCGAGCCGCCGCGGCTCGAGAGGCGGCCGGCGACCGGCCCGGCGCCGAGCATGGCGAGCGTCCACGGGAGCATGAAGATGCCGCCGCCGGTGACGGAGGCGGAGAAGCCGAAGCCGTGCGCCTTCGGCTGCTCGACGAACTCCGGCACGAGGATGAACGACGCGTACATCCCGTAGCCGATCAGGAGCGCCGCGAGGTTCGTCATCCAGACGGGCCCGATCCGCATCATCCGCATGTCGACGAGCGGCGCCTCGCTGCGCGCCTCGGCCCATACCCACAGCACGATCAGGACGACCGAGGCTGCGAAGAGCCCGATCGTCCGGCCGCCGCCCCAGCCCCAGTTCGGCCCTTCGCTGACGCCGACGAGCAGCGCGACGAGCCAGCCTGCGAGCAGCACGCCGCCGAGCGGGTCGATCCGCCCGGGCGTGCGCACCGGCGACTCCGGGACGGAGACGACGATGCCGACGGTCGCCGCGACGATGCCGATCAGCGGGAACCAGAACAGCCAGTGGTACGAGAAATGGTCGACGATCGGCCCGGCGAGCACGATGCCGGCGCCGCCGCCGATGCCGAGGATCGCCGAGATGAGCGCGATGCCGTGCGGGATGCGCTCGCGCGGGAACTCGTCGCGGATGATTCCGAACGCGAGCGGGAAAACGGCGCCGCCGGCCCCCTGGATGACTCGGCCGACGATCATCAGGTCGATCGACGTCGCCAGCCCGGCGAGCACCGTGCCGAGGCCGAGGACGGTCATCACGATCACGAGCGCCGCCTTCTTGCCGAACATGTCGCCCAGCCGCCCGGCGACGGGCGTCAGCACCGACGCGCTGAGGAGGTAGGCGGTGAGGATCCACGCGGCGCCCGAGGCGCTCGTCTGCAGGTCGTCCTGGATCGTCAACAGCGCCGGCACGACGAGCGACTGCAGGAGCGCGTACGCGACCGCTGCGACGGCGAGGAGTGTGAAGGTGACGTTGTGGTGCTGGCGGTGCTCGTCGGTCAGGGCGTAGCTGGAATCCACACACCCTCCGCGTCCGAGTCGATGCTCGTCGAGTCGGCCCGCGTGACCGGCCAGTCGAGCGCGTCGAGGAAGGCGTCCGGAGGCTCGAGGAAGTTGAGCCGCTCGGTTCGGTAGTGCATCGGCACGACGAGCCTCGGCGCCAGCTCGCGCACGACGGCGGCCGCGCGTTCGCCGCCGACCGTCGCGAAGTCGCCGACCGGCAGGAGCAGGACGTCGACGGAGCCGATCGCGGCGCGCTGCTCCGCGCGCAGGGCAGCCTGCCCGTAGTCGCCGAAATGGCAGAACGTCGTCCCGTCGAGCTCGAAGCGGAAGATGACGTTCGAGCCGCGCTTCGTGCCGGCGACGTCGTCGTGCTCCGAGGCGATGCCGACGATCCTGCCGTCGTCCCACGTGCCGGCGAGCGAGCGGATGAGCCGCGGCTCGCCGCCGATCGCCTCGACGAAGTTGTGGTCGCGGTGCTCGTGCGTGACGAGCAGCAGCTCCGCGGCGACGCCCTCGATCGGCGGGTAGTCGAACTGCATCCCCTCGCGCTGCATCGGGCCGAACGGGTCGACGAACACGCGGTCGCCGATCAGGAACGCGGACTGGCCGTACCAGCGGATCTCCATCTAGGCAGCTGCCTCCAGGTCGTGGGCGAGACGACGGAACGTACCGTCCTGGGCGAGAAGCTCGTCGTAGGTCCCCCGCTGGACGATGCGGCCGTGCTCGACGACGAGGATCTGGTCGGCGCGGCGGACCGTCGAGAGGCGGTGGGCGATGATGATCGACGTGCGGCCGTGCAGGAGCCGGTCGAGCGCGCGCTCGATCAGCACCTCGGTCGGCCGGTCGATGTTCGAGGTCGCCTCGTCGAGGATGAGGATGCGCGGGTCCGCGAGCAGCGCCCGCGCGATCGAGATCAGCTGCCGCTCGCCGGCCGAGAGGCCGGAGCCGCCCTCGCGGACGGTGTGCTCCAAGCCCCCCGTGAGCCGTGCGGCAATCCTGTCGACGCCGACCGCGCGCGCCGCCCGCACCACCTCGTCGTCGGTCGCGTCCGGCTTCGCGAAGCGGATGTTCGAGGCGATCGTGCCGCTGAAGAGGAACGGATCCTGGAGCACGACGCCGAGCTGGCGCCGGTACGAGCGGAGCTCGACGTCGCGCAGGTCGTGCCCGTCGACGCGCACCTCGCCGACGTCCGGGTCGTAGAAGCGGCCGACGAGCCGCGCGAGGGTCGACTTGCCGCCCCCGGACTCGCCGACGAGCGCGAGGCAGCCGCCGGCCGGGATGTGGATGTCGACCCCATGCAGCACCGGGTTGCGGCCGTACGAGAACACGACGTGGTCGACGTGCACGTCGCCCTCGATGCGCGTCAGCGGCGTCGGCTTTCGCCGGTCGCGGATGTCGGGCTCCTCGTCGAGGATCGTCGCGATCTTCACCATCGCCGCCGCCGCCGACTGCGCCTGGCTGTAGACATCGGAGAGGTCCTGCAGCGGCTGGAAGACGAGCTGCAGGAGGTAGAGCGACGTGATCAGCGTGCCGATCGTCAGCGTCCCGTTCGAGTAGAGGTGCGCGCCCGTGTAGAGGACGGCGCCGGTCGCGATCACGCCGAGGAACTCGATCGACGGGAAGAAGATCGCGACGATCTTCTGCGTGTACGCCGCCTGCACGCGGTTCGCCTCGTTCAGCTCGTCGAACTCGGCCTGGAAGCGCCGCTCGCGGTTGAACGCCTGCACGACCGCCATCCCGGAGACGGACTCCGCGATCTGCGCCGTCACCGCGGCGATGCGGTTGCGCGTCTCGACGAGCGCGACGTGCGACGTCTTCTGGAACCAGCGGGTCAGCAGCAGCGTCGGCGGCACGACGCCGAAGACGACGAGCCCGAGGCGCCAGTCGGCGATCAGCAGCGCGGCGAGCGCGGCCGGGAGCATGATCGAGCTGGCGATGATCGTCGCGAGACCCTGCGACAGCACGTCGGAGACCGCGTCGACGTCGCTCGTCAGGCGCGCGATGATCCAGCCCGCCTTCTGCTGCGAGAAGTACCGGAGCGAGAGCCCGGTGAGGTGGTCGAAGAGCCCGCGGCGCAGGCCGATCACCATCCGCTGGCCGAGCCCGGCGAGACCGCGGATCAGGATCGCCTGCAGCACCCAGCCGCTCATCGCGACGCCGAGGTAGAGGAGGACGACGATCAGCAGGTGATGCTCGTTGCGCGCGACGATGCCGCCGTCGATCGCATTCCGGACGAGCAGCCAGCCGCCGGTCTGGCAGACGGCGTTGCCGACGCCGACGAGGACGAGGGCGGCCGCCCAGAGCCGGCGCCCCTCGAGGTATGACCAGAGGCGTCTCATGCCGCAACCACCTCGTCGCCGAACAGCGCGGCGAACGGGCCGCCGGCGCGGACCAAGGCTGCGGGCTGCCCGGACTCGACGATCCTCCCGTTCAGCAGCACGACGGCGCGGTCGGCGAGCTCGATCGTCGACAGGCGCTGCGTCGCGATCAGCACCGTCCTCCC
>JBEQUF010000041.1:0-7031 GCA_040349295.1 Actinomycetota bacterium
AGCATCGCGAGCAGCAGGATCCGCTTCGTCTGGTCGAGCGACCGGTTCGACGCGCGCACGACGTCGGCAGGCCGCGCGTGGTCGAGCAGGCGGCCACAGAGGACGACGGCACCCGCGACGGAGGCGGCAACGGCGAGCCCGGCGAACGGGAAGTCGAGCTTTCCGCTCTCGACCGTGACGGTGAGAGCCGCGGCCACGTCGACGCCGAGGAGCGCGAGGAGCCGGTCGAGGAGGAGCGTGCCGCTGGGTGAGAGGTTCTTCATCTGCTTCGTGGTGTGGGTGGTGCCGCCGCCGTGTCGGACGGCGGCGGCACCGGTGCTACGTGGTCGGCGGGAGCGGATGCCGACCGGTCGTCACTCGCTTACGCCTGGTCGATGTGCCAGGTCAGGTCGAACGTCGTGGTCTTGATGTTCTGGTACGTGTTGTCGAAGTTCGACCCCGTGTAGTGGACGGCGAGCACGAGGTAGCGCGTGCCGCCCGCTTTCGCGAGGTTGCTGTTGGTGTTGCCGCCGCTGCCGCCGGTCGCCGTCAGCGTGAGCGCCGTCAGCGAGGTCGGGAGCGTGCTGAGCGTCTTGCCGCCCGAGAAGTCGCAGGCGTTCGTCGCGACCGGGCTCGTGTTCGTGACCGTGTAGGCGCAGCCGAGGGCGCCGGAAAGGTCGGTCGCCTGGGTCGCGTTGGTCTCCGTCATCGTCAGCTTCAGGTTGGCGCAGAGCGACTGCGGCGAGCCGCCGTTGAAGCGCGGGCCGGCGACGGTCGCACCGTTCGGGTACGAGAAGTTCCAGTTCTGCGCCGTGACCGTGAGCTGCGTGCCGCTGGCGATCGCCGAGACGATGAACGTCTGGGCGTGCACCGGCGAGCTGCCCGAGCTGACGATCACCGGCTCGCCGGCGACGAAGCCGGTCGTGGAGGCGACCGTGAGCGTCGTCGTGCTCGAGTTGCCGGCCGTGACGGCCCCGGTCAGCGTCGTGTTGCCGCCGCCGTACGCGTCGTTGCAGACCGCCGACGACTTGAACGAGATGCCGCTCGCGTCGAGCGAGCCGGCGTTCGTCAGCGTCAGCTTCGCGAAGCTCGTCGGCGAGTTGTCGACGATCGCGGCACCGGTCGAGTAGGAGTTCGTCAGCGTGCCCGTGACCGTGAGCGCGCCCGCGAAGCCGACCGCGGCCGCCTGCGTCGCGGTGACGCAATCGGTCGGGCTCGAGACGAAGCAGAGCTTGTCGTACTTGTAGATCGGCGCGCCCGAGACCGTGGTCAGCGTGAGCGACGTCTGCGCGCCGCTCGTCACGGCGCCGTTGCTCGTCGTCTTGGCGTACGTGAAGCTCGAGCCTGCGCCGCCCGGCAGCGTGAAGAGCGTGTCGCAGTCGGTTCCGTTCTGGTTGGCGCTGATGTTGCTCCCCGCCGACGTACACGTGGTCGCGCCGCCGTTGTCGTTCAGGACGAGGGTGCCCGTCGCGAAGTAGTTGCCGGAGTTCGTCGTCTCCGCGCTGAAGCTCGCGAACGTGCCATTCCCGCCGCCGGCCGCGATCGACACGACGCCGATCACGAGCAGCAGCATCAAGTACTGCTTGATTCGCTTCTTGCCCATTTTTCCGGTCCGCTCCCTTTGGTGTGCTGTGAGCACGCCGACGCACGTCTGTACGCGAAGCCGCACTCGATTGATGTTCTCCCGTTCAACCCCGCTCGCCAGGGGGTCGTTGCCGAAGCAACGGTACAAGTAGTTGTAGAGGAATCCCCCGTTTTGTGCAATGAAAACGACAAATCGAAGCCCAAGATCCCCCGTGCGGGGGATCGCCAGGGCCGGCAAGCGTTTACGAGGGGCCGGCGCAAGCCCTCGAACGGCCGCACCTAGAATCAAGGACCGCATGGCGACGACCGAGGGAACCGGCACCGACCGCTGGCGCGAGGAGCGCTACGAGGCGACGCCGGAGCGGCAGGGGGAGCTCTTCTCGACCATCTCGGGCGTCGAGAACGAACCCCTCTATACAGAGGACAACGTCGAGCCCGGTGAGCTGGGCTTCCCGGGCGCCTATCCGTTCACCCGCGGCGTCTATCCGTCGATGTACCGGGGCCGGCTCTGGACGATGCGGCAGTTCGCGGGCTTCGGGACGGCGGCGGAGACGAACGCCCGGTTCCGGTACCTGCTCGAGCACGGCCAGACGGGGCTCTCGACCGCCTTCGACATGCCGACGCTGATGGGGTACGACTCGGACCACCCCCGGTCGCTCGGCGAGGTCGGCCGCGAGGGGGTCGCGATCGACTCGCTCGACGACATGCTGACCCTGTTCGACGGGATCCCGCTCGGCGAGGTCTCGACCTCGATGACGATCAACTCGCCGGCGGCGATGCTCCTCGCGTTCTACGCCTGCGTGGGCGAGCGCCAGGGAGTGCCGGTGGCGGCGCTCCGGGGGACGGTGCAGACCGACATCCTCAAGGAGTACATCGCCCAGAAGGAGTGGATCTTCCCGCCGGAGCCGTCGATGCGGCTCGTCGTCGACATGATCGAGTGGTGCGCCCGCGAGATGCCGCTGATGCACCCGGTCTCGATCTCGGGGTACCACATCCGCGAGGCCGGCTCGACGGCGGCGCAGGAGCTGGCGTTCACGCTCGCCGACGGGTTCGCGTACGTCGAGGCATGTCTCGAGCGCGGCCTCGACGTCGACGACTTCGCACCCCGGCTCTCCTTCTTCTTCAACGCGCACCTGGACTTCTTCGAGGAGATCGCGAAGTACCGGGCCGCGAGACGGATCTGGGCGACCCGGATGAAGGAGAAATACGGTGCGAAGAACCCGCGCTCGTGGCTGATGCGGTTCCACACCCAGACCGCCGGCGTCTCGCTGACGGCGCAGCAGCCGGAGGTCAATCTGATCCGGACTGCGATCGAGGCGCTCGCGGCGGTGCTCGGCGGCACCCAGTCGCTGCACACGAACTCGTTCGACGAGGCGCTGGCCCTGCCGACCGAGCACGCGGTGCGCCTGGCGCTGCGGACGCAGCAGGTGATCGCGCACGAGACCGGGGTCGTCAACACGATCGACCCGCTCGGCGGCTCCTTCTACGTCGAGCACATGACGAACGAGCTGGAGCGGCAGGCGTACGAGTACTTCGAGCGGATCGAGAAGCTCGGCGGCGTCATCCCGGCGATCGAGGAGAACTTCTTCCAGCGCGAGATCGCCGAGGCGTCGTTCCGGTACCAGCACGAGGTCGAGCAGCAGCAGCGCGTCGTCGTGGGCGTCAATCGCTACAAGCTCGAGGACGAGCCGCCGATCGAGATCCTCAAGATCGACCCGGCGCTCGAGCGCAAGCAGGTCGAGCGTGTGCAGGCGATCCGCGCGCGCCGCGATTCGGCGGCTGTCGACGCAGCGCTTGCCCGCTTACGCGAAGATGCGGCGCATGAGGGACGGAATCTGATGGAGCCGATCATGGAAGCCTCGCGGGCGTTCGTGACGATGGGCGAGATGTGCGACGCGCTGCGCGAGGTCTGGGGCGTGTGGCGGGAGACCCCGGTCTTCTGATGGCGGGGAAGATCAGGGTCGTCGTCGCGAAGCCCGGGCTCGACGGGCACGACCGCGGCGCGAAGATCATCGCGCGTGCGTTGCGCGACGCCGGCATGGAGGTCATCTACACCGGTCTGCACCAGACGCCGGAGCAGATCGTCGAGACGGCGATCCAGGAGGACGCCGACGCCGTCGGCATCTCGATCCTCTCGGGCGCGCACATGACGCTCGTGCCCCGGATCGTCGATCTCCTGCGCGAGAACGAGGCGGACGACGTGCTCGTGCTCGTTGGCGGCACCGTCCCGGCCGACGACGCAGACGAGCTGAAGTCGAAGCACGGCGTCGCTGCGGTCTTCGGCCCCGGCGCCACGACCACCGACATCGTCGACTTCCTGAAGGGCGCCGTCGCCGCGTGAGCGTCCACGTCGAGCGCGACCGGGCGGTCGCGATCGTCACCGTGGACCGGCAGGAGGCGCTGAACGCGCTCGACGTCGCGACGCTGACGGAGCTGCGCGACGTGCTGCTCGAGCTCGCAGACGACGCGTCGGTGCGCTCGCTCGTGCTCACAGGCGCGGGCGACAAGGCATTCGTCGCCGGAGCGGACATCAAGTACATGAGCGGGCTCGACCCCGAGCAGGCGAAGGGCTGGGGCGCGCTCGGCCACGAGGCGGCGCGGCTGCTCGAGACGATGCCGAAGCCGACGATCGCGGCCGTGAACGGCTTCGCCCTCGGCGGCGGCTGCGAGCTCGCGCTCGCGTGCGACATCCGCTACGCCGGGCCGCGTGCGAAGTTCGGCCAGCCGGAGATCAACCTGGGCATCATCCCCGGGTGGGGCGGCACCCAGCGGCTCGCGAGGATCTGCGGGCTCGGCGTCGCGAAGGACCTGATCTACACCGGGCGGACGATCGACGCCGACGAGGCGTTCCGCGTCGGGCTCGTCAACGCGATCGACGAGCAGGTGGTCGATCGCGCCCTCGCGACGGCGTACGAGCTGGCCGAGAAGTCGCCGGTGTCGCTCGGCGTCGCGAAGCGGTTGCTCAATCTCGCTCCCGCTGCGCTCGAGCTCGAGGCGGAGGCGTTCGGCGAGCTGTTCTCGTCCGAGGACACACGCGAGGGTCTCACCGCCTTCGTCGAGAAGCGCAAGCCGAGCTTCGTCGGCCGCTAGGAGGAATCGCCGCGCGGGGGGCGTAATCCGACCCCCATGCGCTTCCGTCTCGCACTTGCGGGAGCGCTCGCAGCAGCCTGGGCGGCGGCTGCAACGGCGGGCGCTGCCCTGAACCCACAACACGCCGGTCTGCAGGTCGCGCTGCGCGCGCAGGGCCTGTATCTCGGCCCGATCGACGGGATCGTCGGTCCGCGCACCGTCGCCGCGGTGCGCTCGTTCCAGAAGACGCACGGCCTGCCGGTGACCGGCATCGCGGATCTCGCGACGCGCCGCGAGCTCGGGCCGCTCGGCACGCCGCTCTTCGGCTCGCGCACGCTCGCGCACGGCCGTTTCGGGTGGGACGTCGCCGTGCTCCAGTTCCTGTTGAACCGCCAGGGCGTGCACGTCCCGGTCAACGCGTACATGGACCGGCCGACCATTGCCGGGCTGCGTCGCTATCAACGGCGCATGCATCTCACGGCGGACGGTGTCGCCGGGCCGCGCACGTTCGCCGCACTCGGTCTGCAGACGCGCGTGCCGGTTCGCAACATCGTCCTGACGCGCTACGTGGTGAAGCCGGGCGACTCGCTGACCGCGATCGCGCGCACGCACGACACGACGCTGGGCGCGCTCGCGAAGCTGAATCGGATCAATCCGTCGAATGCGTTGCTGATCGGCACGAAGCTCCGCCTGCCCGCGTCGGCCGCGGCGCCTGCCGCTGCAGTTGCCACGTCGAATGCGGACGACGTGCGCGCGGCGCTCGACAAGTGGGCCGCGTACTACGGCGTCGACACGCACCTCGCGCACGCGCTCGCGTGGATGGAGTCGGGCTACAACAACGCGATGGTCTCGAACGTCGGCGCGCAGGGTGTCATGCAGATCCTCCCGTCGACGTGGAAGTACGTGGAGGACGTGCTGATCGGCCACGCCGTGAGCGACCACGGCGTCGACGGCAACGTCCACATCGGCATGGCGTATCTGTCGCACCTGCTCAAGGTCTTCGGCGGCGACGAGCGGCTCGCGCTCGCCGGCTGGTACCAGGGCGAGCGCTCGACGAAGGCCAACGGCCCGCTCGACGTCAGCAGGACGTTCGCGTCCGACGTGCTCGCGCTCAAGTCTCGGATGTAGCGGTCGTATAGTCGGAGCGTGGCGTCCGATGCGCCTCCGATGGAGCCGGTCACGCGGCGGACCGCGTTGCGCGCGGCGATCGCCTGCATCGGCGTCCTCTTCGTCGGCGTCGCCTTCGCAGCCTCGTATGTCGGTGCGCTGCACGAGCCGAAGCCGCACCGGATCCCGCTTGCCGTCGCCGGCCCGGATGCGGTCGCGGCCCGTGTCGGCGGCAGCCCGGCCTTCGCCGTGCACCGGTACGCGAGCGGTCCCGCCGCGGCGCAGGCCGTCCGCGAGCGGCACGTCGACGGGGCGCTCATCGTGGGCGACTCGAGGCCGACTGTCGTCGTCGCCTCGGCGGGCGGCCCCTCGGTCGCCGACGTGCTCCGCTCGAGGCTGGCGCCCCAGCTGCACGCGACCGTCTCCGACGTCGCACCGCTGCCCGCGAACGACGCCCGCGGTCTCGCGGCGTTCTACGTCGTCGTCGCGTGGACCGTCACCGGCTACCTCGGCGCCACCTTCCTCGGGCTCCTGTTCGGCATCCGGCTCTCGGGCGCGGCCCGCATCGGCTGGCGGCTGCTCGCCCTCGCGTGCCTCTCGCTCGCGGCCGGGTTCGCGACGCTCGCCGCCGTCCGCGCCTTCGGCCCGCTCCAGCACGCGTACGTCCGGACGTCGCTGGCCGGCGCGCTCGCGGTCTTCGCCGTCGCCGCGGCGACCGTCGCCCTCCAGTCCGTCCTCGGCCTCGTCGGCACGGGTGTCGCGATCGTCGTCTTCGTCGTCCTCGGCAACCCCGCCTCCGGCGGCATCTTCGCCGCGCCGCTCCTGCCCGGGCTCTGGCGGTCGCTGACGCCGGTGCTGCCGACCGGTGCTGCGGTCGAGACCGTTCGCAACCTCTCCTTCTTCCCCGACGCCTCGTCGGCGGCGCACCTGCTGACGCTCGCGGCCTGGGCGGCCGGGGGGTGTGCGGCGGCCGTTGCGACCGGCGCGGCGCGCGCCCGGTTCGTTGAACGGAAGTTCAACGAAGCCGTGTAGGATCGCGCCCGGCAATGAAGATCGCCGTCTGCGTCAAGCACGTTCCCGAGGGGTCGGGGAAGCTCGATCCCGGCAGCAAGCGCCTCGACCGTTCCGGCGAGGGCGCGCTCAACCACTTCGACGCGAACGCGGTCGAGGAGGCGCTCCGCCTCAAGGGCGACGCGGCCGACACCGAGGTCGTCGTCGTCAGCCTCGGCCCGGCGAAGGCCGCCGATTCGCTCCGCAAGGCGCTCGCGATGGGCGCCGACCGCGCCGTGCTC
>JBEQUF010000093.1:0-3494 GCA_040349295.1 Actinomycetota bacterium
GCTGGCAAGGCCTGCCAGAGACCTGAGGGAAGGCGAGCGGCGAGACGAAGGACTGTGGACGTGGACGGGCCGCGTCGAGGGGCGCGCCGACGCGCTCTGCGTCTATCTCGAGTGCGGCAGCGTCGTCGCCCTGCTCGACCCGGTCGTGCCGCCGGAGGATCCCGAACGGTTCCTCCGCGCGCTCGATCGCGACGTCGAGCGGTTCGGCGGTGGCGTGCGCATCGCGCTCACCGAGACGGGCAAGTCCGACGCGGCAGCCGAGCTCGCAGAGCGGTACGGCGCGCCGGTCTGGCGCCCCGGCGACGCGGAGCCGCTTCCGGACGGCCTCGTGCCGCTGCGCGTCGACGCAGCGCGCGTCGTCTTCTGGATCGAGGCACACGCGACGCTGTTCTCCGGCGAGGTGGCGGTGCGCGTCGTGCCCGGGTCGAAGCCGTGACGGAAGCCCAACGCCGCAGCGCCTGGAGCGTCGCGACGTCGCGGAACGTCGGCCCCTACTTCGTCGGCAACGCCGCCTCGGCGAGCGGAACCTGGTTCCACAACCTCGCCGCCTCCGTCCTCGTCTACCGGCTCACGCACTCGCCGTTCCTGCTCGGCGTCCTCAACTTCAGCCAGTTCGTGCCGGTGATCCTGCTGGCGCCGTGGGCCGGCAAGTGCGCGGACCACTTCGACCGGCGCCGGCTGCTGCTGTGCATCCAGCCGTGCTCCGCGCTCGTCAGCGGCTCGCTGTCGATCGTTGCCTTCACCGGTCACGCGAATCAGTGGCTCGTCATCTGCTTCTCGTTCTGCCTCGGCTCGCTGAACGCGTTCACGAACGCGGCGCAGATGGCGCTCGTGGGCTCGCTCGTCCCCGTCGAGGACCTCTCCCGCGCCGTCGCACTGAACGCGGTCACCTTCAATCTCGCCCGTGCGATCGGGCCGGTCAGTGCGGCCGCCGTGATCGCGGCGTTCGGGACGGCGCCGGCATTCGCGGTCAACTCGCTCTCGTTCCTCGTCTTCACCGCCGGCCTCCTGCTCGTCACCACCGGCACGCAGCGCCGGAGCGACCGGTCGACACTGCGCGCGAGCCTCCGCGTCCTGCGCGAGCACCCACACCTCGCCGGCTATCTCGCCGTCGTGATGACGGTCAGCTTCGTCACCGACCCGATCAACACGGAAGGGCCCGCACTCGCCCACCAGTTCGGGTTGAGCTCCGCCTGGGCGGGCGCGATCGTCGGCGTCTTCGGAACCGGCGGCGTCATCGGCGGCGCGACGTTGGCAGGACGGGTCGGCTCGCGCGCGCGACTCGGAGCGACGCTGTTCGTGATGGGCCTCGGGATCCTCTGCCTGGGCGCGAGCCCCTGGTTCCCGGCGCTGCTCGTCGCGGCGCTCTTCGCGGGCTTCGGCTACCTCAGCTCGAACGCGTCCGTGACCGCGAAGCTGCAGCTCGGCGTCGACGAATCGTTGCGCGGACGGATCATGGCGCTCTGGTCGGTCGCGTTCCTCGGCATCCGGCCGATCGCGAGCATGGTCGACGGCACGCTCTCGAGCACGATCGGCGTCCGCGCGGCCGCGGCGATCATGGCCGTCCCGGCGGTCGCCGTGGCGTCGGTGCTCGCCGCCGGCCGACGCTCGCAGCGGCCGCATGGCGAGGCACGGGAGGCAGCCCCGGCGGGCGACGCCGGCGCGTAGCGCGGGCGCGCTGCACGCAGATCCGTGAGAGTACGCCGAGATGGACTGGCTCGTGCTCACGGCGATCGGCGAGGACCGCCCCGGCCTCGTGGAGGTCGTCGTCACCCTCAACGGCGACGACAGCGCCTTGCACGACGATCTCGAGCGCACCGGCGCGTCACTCGGGATCGACTGGACGCTGACGCCGGCCCAGCCCGCGTGAATGGGCGATGATCGGCACGTGAAGCAGCGCGAGATCAAGTCCTGGCTGATGGACATGGACGGCGTCCTCGTGCGCGAGGAGCACCCGATCCCGGGCGCGGCCGACTTCATCACGCGGCTGACGGAGCTCGGGCTGCCGTTCCTCGTCCTGACGAACAACTCGATCTACACCCGGCGCGACCTCGCCGCACGACTTGCGCAGAACGGCCTCGTCGTGCCGGAGGAGTCGATCTGGACGTCGGCGCTCGCGACCGCCGACTTCCTCGACAGCCAGCGGCCGAACGGCACGGCGTTCGCGATCGGCGAGGCGGGCCTGCTGACCGCGCTCCACCAGGTCGGCTACACGCTGACCGAGCGCGAGCCCGACTACGTCGTCCTCGGCGAGACGCGGACGTACAGCTTCGAGCGCATCGCGCAGGCGATCCGGCTGATCGCCGGCGGCGCGCGCTTCATCGCCACGAACCCCGACCCGACCGGCCCGACGCCCGACGGGCCGCTGCCCGCGACCGGCTCGGTCGCGGCGCTCGTCTCCAAGGCGACCGGCGTCGACCCGTACTTCGTCGGCAAGCCGAATCCGCTGATGATGCGCTCGGCGTTGAACGCGATCGACGCGCACTCGGAGACGACGGCGATGGTCGGCGACCGCATGGACACGGACGTCGTCTCCGGCCTCGAGGCCGGCATGCACACGGTGCTCGTGCTCACCGGCTCGACGAGGCGCGAGGAGGCGGAGGCATTCCCGTACCGCCCGTCCCGGATCGTCGAGTCGATCGCCGACCTCGTCCCGGAGCTCGGCTAGTCCGGACAGGTCCGGCAACCTGGTTGCCGGACCTGGCTCAGTCGGACACGTGCTCGAGCCAGGTGGCGACGCTGCCGTCGTCGTCGGCCTGCTGGATCGCGACGTGCACCAGCAACCGGTTCTCGGCGGCGCCGTGCCAGTGCTCGACGCCCGGCTCGAAGAAGACGACGTCGCCCGCCCGGAGCTCCTCGACCGGGCCGCCGCGCAGCTGGTAGCGGCCCACGCCTTCGAGGACGAAGATCGTCTGGCCGAGCGGATGCGTGTGCCACGCCGTCCGCGCGCCCGGCATGAAATGGACGTTGGCGGCACCGATCCGCCAGCCGCCGGACGGCTCCGTGAGCGAATCGAGATAGACCTCGCCGCTGAACCATTCGGCGGGACCGCGACGTGTGTCCATCCGCCGAGCGTACAGTCAGACCCGATGAGGATGCGCACGCTCGGACAGGGCCTCGAGGTCTCCGCGATCGGGCTCGGCTGCATGGGGATGAGCCAGTCCTTCCCGCCGATCCCCGACCCGGCGGACATGATCCCCGTCCTGCGCGGCGCCGTCGAGCGCGGCGTCACGTTCTTCGACACGGCGCAGGTCTACGGTCCGTACACGAACGAGGCGCTCGTCGGCGAGGCGCTCGAGCCGGTGCGCGACCAGGTCGTGATCGCGACGAAGTTCGGCTTCCAGCTCGACGCACCCGGCGCGAACAGCAGGCCCGAGCACATCCGCTCGACCGTCGAGGCGTCGCTGACGCGGCTCCGCACCGACTACATCGACCTCCTCTACCAGCATCGCGTCGACCCCGCGGTGCCGATCGAGGAGGTCGCAGGCACGGTC
>JBEQUF010000141.1:0-3735 GCA_040349295.1 Actinomycetota bacterium
GGGCCGACGACCGCGCTCATCCGCGTGCACGACTTCGACGAGGCGATCCGCGTCGCCAACGGCATCAAGTACGGCCTCTCGTCGTCGATCTTCACCCGCGACGTCAACCGTGCGTTCCGCGCGATGCGCGACCTGCAGACCGGGATCACGTACATCAACGCGGGCACGACGGGGGCCGAGGTGCACCTGCCGTTCGGTGGCACGAAGGACACCGGCAACGGCCACCGCGAGGCTGGCCAGGCCGCGCTCGACGTCTTCACCGAGTGGAAGTCGATCTACGTCGACTACTCCGGCAAGCTCCAGCGGGCGCAGATCGACAACCAGTAGCGCGGCGTAAAGCCTGATTTACAAACAATAAAACCCCCCGAACGAGGGACTGCCGGCCGTCGCATTCCGTCCTACCTTCGAGCGCGTGGCCGAGCTCTCGCACGACGCGTCGTCCTGCCTCGTCTGCCGCGCGAAAGCGGAGGCCCCGCGCCGCCTCGGGCAGGGCGCCGCGCTCTTCGCGGCCGGTCTCTGCATCACCTCCGGCGCTCTCGGCCTCGAGCCCGCGGTGCAGGCAGCCCGGCCGATCGTCGAGATCGCGCGGCCCGTGATCACGCATCTCGCGCCGCCCGTGCGGCACACAGCGGCGGTGAGCGCCGCGCAGAAGGATGCGGCCGCGGCGACGCTCGAGCACGGTGCTGCGATCAGCTTCGGCCGCGCCTTCTTCACGAGCGGCGACGTGTTCGACACGGCGACCCGCGTCGCGCAGTGGCATCCGCAGATCGTCCGTGCAGCCCGTGCGGCCCACGTCGACGCGAGCACGCTCGAGGCGATCGTCTTCGTCGAGAGCTCGGGCCGCCCGGCCGTCACGAACGGCGCCGCCGTCGGCCTCACGCAGCTGAAGCCCTCCATCGCGCGCCGCTACGGGCTGCACGTCGACACGCGCCGCGCGGCGGTGCTCACGCGCCGTATCGCCCGCTCGTGGAGCCCCGCGCACATCCGCCAGCTCGCGCGCTGGCGCGCCCGCTACGACGAGCGCTACTCGCCGGCGAAGGAGCTCCGCGCGTCTGCGCGCTACCTCGCCGATCTCGAGCATTCCCTCGGCCGCGACGATCTCGCCGTCGAGGCGTACCACGACGGCATCGCGTCGCTCCGCGGCATCCACACCTCGTACGCGTCGCTCTGGTTCCGCACGGACAGCGTCGGGACCTATGCATTCAGGGTGCTTGCCGCCGAGCGGCTCCTGCGCATGTACCGGCACGAGCCGAGCGCGCTTCGCTTCGAGGCGCAGCAGCAGCTGCGCAAGAACTCGGCGGAGGAGTATCTCCACCCGCGGAAGTCGACGACGGAGTTCGCGACGCCCGGAGCGATCCTGCACGCCGAGCTGCGGCACAGGCTCCGGATGATCCCCGTCGACACGCCGCGGACGCATGTCGCCGTCTCGGGCACGCTCGGCCAGGAAGCGCGGAAGCTCGGGCGTGCACGCCGGCTCTATCGCGCATTGCGACCGCAGGCGCTCGACGTCCTCCTCTACATCGGCGCGAGGGTGCACGAGCTCTCGGGCGCACGCAAGCCGCTGCTCCTGACGAGCGCGGTCCGCGACGACCGCTACCAGCGCGTGCTGATGCGGGTCAACGTCAACGCCGCCCGCACGTACTCGCTCCACACGACCGGCTTCGCGTTCGACATCGCCCGGGCCTACGCCAGCCGCCGGGAGTCGTACGCATTCCAGCGCGTCCTCGACGAGCTCCAGGCCGCGAATGCGATCGCCTACATCCGGGAGGCGGCGGCGATCCACGTCGCGGTCGCGGCGGACGCACCCGCGAAGCTGAAGCTGCTGCGCGCTCTCGACGCGTGACGCGTTCCCGTCTACGCTGATGGCGATGAAGGTCCTCCTCGCGGTGGTCGCTGCATCCGCAGCCGCGTTTCTTGCTGCTCCGGCCTCTGCCGGCGGCTGGCTCCCGCACACCGCGGACGCGACGTGGACGTATCAGTGGACGGACAGCACGTACAACACCGTCCCGACGAACGAGATCGTCACCGTCGACAAGAAGAGCGCGGGCTCGAGCTTCACCCTCGACTGGACGACCGACAAAGCCGGGAACCCGGACAACGCGCTGTCGAGCAGCGGCAGCGTCTCGTTCCAGGACACGAACGAGGGTCTCGTCAACACCGACTGGACGAGCACACCGCCGCCGACGACGTTCCCGATCCTGTGCGCGACGCTCTCCGGCTGCGGCAACAGCCTCGCGAGTGCGCTCTACCAGGTGATCTGGGGCGCACGCGCACCGACGCTCGCCGAGCCGGTCCTGAAGGGCCTCGCATGGACCACGACGGGTGGCGCACAGAACGACGTCACCGCGGCGAACGAGTACGTCGGCACCGAGTCGATCACCGTGCCCGCGTTCCCGATGCCGGTGCTCGCGGCGAAGTTCCAGTCGCAGATCACGCAAGCCGGCGCGCTCGGCGACCCCTACGGGAGCGGTGTGCGCACGACGTGGTGGGTGTACGGCGTCGGCCCGGTCAAGGTCGTGTTCCAGCACGCAGGCGGCAGCGGCGCGCCGCTGACGACGGTCGTCCTGCAGTCGACGAACCAGACGGCGGCGACGCCGCCCGTCGACACCGAGTACCTGCCGCTCACGGTCGGGATCAAGGGCAAGTACACGTGGACGAACACCAAGTACTTCAAGAAGCCCGAGGTCGAGTCCTGGAACGTCGACCAGGCGCAGAACGGGACGGCGATCATCAAGGTCCAGAGCGTCTCCGGCCCGATGAAGGTCGCGGGGGCGTACCAGTTCACGACGCGTCTCGACGGCGTCACCTCCGTCGCGAGCGCAACGAAGGCTGCGTCGCTCGCGAAGCTTCCGGCCCTCGGTCCGAAGGCGCTGCCGGTCGGGAAACGCAGGCACTTCTTCACGCCGTTCGACCTGATGACGTTCGGCTTCAACCCGATCCTGCCCGCCTATCCGAGCACCGGGGCGACGTGGGCATCCGACCCGAGCAGCCGCGACTTCGCGGTCTACGGCGTCAACGGCTCGTCGCGCGTCGTCGGCGTGCAGAAGGTCACCGTGCCGGCCGGCACCTTCCAGGCGCTCGTCGTCACCTCGACGCTCTCACAGCCCGGCTTCCCGTTCGGCAGCGGCACGCGGACGATGTGGTTCGCGCCGAATCGCGGTCTCGTCAAGCTCGTCTTCCGCCATGGCGACCACAGCATCTCGACCGTCGTCCTCGACAAGTAGGCGGCGCGTGGACCGGCGGACGGTCGTCCTCGGAGTCGCCGCCGCCGCCGCGGTGACGGCGGCGATCGTCGTCAGCCTGCCGCACCACCACCACACGGCACGCGACGACGTCAGCGCGTACATCAAGCAGGTGAACGACGTGCAGCTGCAGCTGCAGCGTCGCCTCGCGAGCGTCAACGTCGCGTATCTCCACTTCACGCAGAGCAAGACGCTCGGCGCGCACGAGGTCGCACAGCTCGAGGCCGCGCAGGCGACGCTCGGTCGCTTGCGATCTCGTCTTGCCGCAGTGCAGCCGCCGGCGGCTGCGACGAAGCTCCGCACGCTCGTCCTCCGCCTCGTGAAGCAGGAGGCCGAGGTCACCGGCGAGGTCGCGCACCTGGCGCAGTTCCTGCCGCCGTTCGTCGTCGTCGTCGGCGACCTGCACAACGCCGACGTCGCGTTCGCGGCGCAGCTCGGCAAGATCCACGCGCCCACGCCGCACGCGCTGAAGGGCTCCAAGCAGCAGATCGCC
>JBEQUF010000144.1:0-6812 GCA_040349295.1 Actinomycetota bacterium
GACGGTCGGCCGGTAGAAGAAGCCCTTGCCGAGGTCGCCGTCGGTCGCGATCTCGCCGCCGGTCAGGAGCCTCGCGCCTTCGTCCTGCCCGATCCGGGTGTACGAGTGGATCTTCTCGATCGCGGCCTGGTTGATCACCGGGCCGACGTCGGTGTCGTCCTCCCAGCCCGGCCCGAGGCGCATTCCCTCGGCACGCTCGACGAGCCGCGACGCGAGCGCATCGTAGACGCTGTGGTGGACGATCACGCGCGAGGCGGCCGTGCAGCGCTGGCCGCTCGTGCCGAACGCGGACCAGACGATGCCCTCGACCGCGAGGTCGAGGTCGGCGTCGTCGAGGACGAGGATCGCGTTCTTGCCGCCCAGCTCGAGATGCACGTGCTTCAGGTTGTCGGCCGCTTCCTTCGTCACGGTCACGCCGGTCTCGCGGGAGCCGGTGAAGGTGATGATCGGGACGTTCGGGTGGCGGACGAGCGCGGCGCCGGCGGTCTCGCCGTAGCCGTGGACGATCTGCACGACGTCCTCCGGCAGGCCCGCTTCGACGAGCAGCTCGACGAAGCGCTGCGCCAGGAGCGGCGTGTCCTCGGCCGGCTTGAGCACGACCGTGTTGCCGCACACGAGCGCGGGCGCGAGCTTCCACGACGGGATCGCGATCGGGAAGTTCCATGGCGTGATCGCGCCGACGACGCCGACCGGCACGCGGATCGACATCGCGAACTTGTTCGGCAGCTCGGACGGCGTCGTCTGGCCCCACAGGCGGCGGCCCTCGCCGGCCATGTAGTAGCTCATGTCGATCGCTTCCTGGACGTCGCCGCCGGCTTCAGCCTTCACCTTCCCCATCTCGCGCGTCATCAGGTCGGTCAGCGCCGCCTTCTCGCGCTCGAGGACGTGCGCGAACCGGTAGAGGATCTCGCCGCGCTTCGGCGCCGGGACGAGCCGCCACTCCTCGTATGCGGCCGCAGCCGTGTCGACGGCGCGCGCGACGGCGGCCTCGTCGGCCTCCGGCAGGGTCCCGAGCACCTCGCCGGTCGCGGGGCTCGTGCTCTCGAAAGTCCGCTTCGAGGTCTCCGCCATGGAGACGAGGGTAGTTACTCGGGGTCGTCGGGCGCGTCGGTGTCGGGGAAGGTCCCCGTGACGCGGCGGCGGCGGCGGTCGCGCAGCACGCGCTTCTCCTGGATGTCCGGCGGCGGCGTCCCCTGGCGGCGGTCGTTCCCCTCGCGGCGGTCGATGATCACCGTCACGTTCGGGTTGTCCTTGTAGTAGTCGACCATCTTGTCGTAGAGCTCGTCGGCGAGCTCGCGGGGGATGACGCAGTAGATCACCGGCTAAGCATAGGGAGACGGCCGGTCTGCGCTAGAGGCGCGCGATGTCCGGAACGAGACGGCCCTCGTCGGCCACGTGCGCGTTCCAGACCTTGAACGACCCCTCGAGCTCCTCGAGCTCGTGGCCGCGCCGCTCGAGACGGACCGGCTGCTGCGACTCGGGGCTGACCCGGTACTGGTACCAGGAGAGATCCCAGGCGACCGTGACGGCGATGTCGCCGTTCGTGCCGCTGAGCGGGACGACGCTCGCCTTCGCCTCCCCCAGGCTCTTCGCGATCCCGCCGACCGTGCGGCGGTACGAGCTGCCGTTGAAGAGCTCGGCCGCCTCGAGCACCGCGACCTCGTCGTCGGAGAGCCGGCGGAGGATCGGCTCGGACGGGACGAGCGGCTCCTCGTGGCTGCGGCGGAGGCCGAGCAGCTCGCCGAGCCCGCGCCGCTTGCGGCGACGGTCGACGCCGACGGTCGGCATCGCGGGCGTGCCTTCCTTCAGCCAGCCGTGCTCGAGCGCGATCTCCTGGCAGAGCGGGCAGACGTCGACGAGCTCCGCGCCCTCCTCGCGCGCGTAGCGAAAGGCGCGCTCGCCCATCAGCAGTGTCCGCTCGCAGATGGCGCAGACGCGCGTGGTGCCGACCTTCGTCACGCGCATTGCCGTCGACTATAGCCCCGTGCTAGCTTGCGACTCACATATGTGTTTTACATATCCAAGAGACGGCAGATGAGAGGCGGCCCGCGCGCACGGCGGCATCACGGCGGGCGCTGGCTCGTCCACGCGCGCGTCGAGCGGTTCGCCGAGCCGGCGCTGCTCCTGCTGCTGCGCGAGCACCCGGCACATGGGGCCGAGCTCCTCGAGCGGCTCCCCGAGCTGATCGGCGAGCAGCGCGTCGAGATGGGCAACCTCTACCGCCTCCTGCGCGCGCTCGAGGAGGAAGGGCTCGTCTCCTCCGAATGGGCCGACGGCAAGCGCACCTATTCGATCACCGACACGGGGCTCCGCCTCCTCGACGAGTGGATCGACGCGCTTCGCCGCGCGCAACGACGCACGACCGACTTCATCAAGCGCTACGAGGAGAGGAGGTGACGATGCACCACCACCATCACCATCATCGGGAGGGACACCGGCGGCCGCGCATGTTCTTCCGCGGCCCGTTCCCGAACCGGCAGGAGCTGCTCGCGCGGCTCGAGGGCTACCAGCGCGACCTCGAGCAGGAGCTTGCGGACATCGCCGACGTGATCGCGCACCTGCGCGACCGTCCCGACGACGCGGCGCAGCCGCAGCACTGACGAGGCGCGCGCTACGCGCGCGCCTCCTCCCTCTCCTTCTTCGTCTGCTCGATGATCTTCTGCGCGACGTGCTGCGGGACGTCCTCGTAGCGCAGGAAGGCCATGTGGTAGTCGCCGCGGCCGCCCGTCACCGAGGTGAGCGACTGCGAGTACGTGAGCATCTCGGCCATCGGCACCTCGGCCTTGATCGTCGTCATGCCGGCGACGGGCTCCATCCCGTGCAGCCGCGCGCGGCGCGAGTTGAGGTCGCCGTTCACGGCCCCCACGCAATCGTCCGGAACCGTGACCTCGACCTCCATGATCGGCTCGAGCAGCACCGGGTCGGCCTTGGCGTACGCCTCCTTGAACGCCATCGAGCCGGCGATCTTGAACGCCATCTCCGACGAGTCGACCGCGTGCTCCATCCCGTCGACGAGCGACACGCGCACGCCGTAGATCGGCGCGCCCGCGAGCTCGCCCTTCTCCATCGCCTCGCGCACGCCCTTGTCGACCGCCGGCCGGTACCCCTGCGAGATGACGCCGCCGACGATCTTGTCGACGAACTCGTACTCGTTGCCGTTCTCGCCCTCGAATGGCTCGATCAGGATCTCGCAGTCGCCGAACTGGCCGCGGCCGCCCGTCTGCTTCTTGTAGCGATGCCGCGCCCGCGCCTCCTTGCGGATCGTCTCCTTGTACGGGACGCGCGGCGGATGCAGCTCGACGTCGACGTTGAAGCGGCCGCGGAGGCGGTCGACCGCGACCTCGACCTGCATCTGCGTCAGGCCCGAGAGGAGCTGCTCGCCCGTCTGCGGGTCGCGGTGCAGGTTGAGCGTCGGGTCCTCCTCGCTCAGGCGGCGCAGGCCCTGCGCCATCTTCTCCTCGTCGCCCTTCGCCTTCGGCGTGATCGCGAAGTTCATCACCGGCTCGGGGAAGTCGATGTGCGGCGGCTCGACCGGCACCTCGTGGTCGACGAGCACGTCGCCCGTGACGACGTCCTTGAGCTTCGCGACGGCCCCGAGGTCGCCGACGCACAGCTGCTCCGTCGCCTGCGAGTCCTTCCCCTCGAGCAGCAGGATCTGCCCGAGCCGCTCCTTCGCGTGCGTGCGGGGGTCGACGAGCGTCGTATCGCCCGTGATCGGGCCGGCGAGCACGCGGAAGCAGCTGATGCGCCCCGCGAACGGGTCGGCGATCGTCTTGAAGACGAACACCGCCTGCTTCGCGTCGCCGAACTCGATCGTCGTGCCCTTGCGCGCCGGCGACGGAACGCCTTCGACGAGCAGGTCGAGGACCGCATGCGAGCCGAGGTTCTTCGTCGCGACGGCGCAGCCGACGGGATAGAGCTCGTCGCGGGTCACCGCGTCCTTGAGCGCGGCGGCGACGTCGGCGGCGGGCAGCTCCTCGCCTTCGAGGTAGCGCGCCATCAGCTCTTCGTTCGTCTCGACGACGGCGTCGAGCAGCTTCTCGCGGTACTCCTGCACCTGCGCGGCCATCGAGTCGGGAATCGGCTCGGGTCCGCCCTCCTTGCCGCCCGCCGGATCCATGTACGCGCACATGTGCAGCAGGTCGACGACGCCGGTCAGCTCGTGCTCGCTGCCGATCGGCAGCTGGATCGCGACGCAGCGGTCGGACAGCTGCGTCCGCGCCTGCTCGAGTGCGCGGAAGAAGTCGGCGCGCTCACGGTCGAGCATGTTGACCACGATCACGCGCGAGAGCTCGTACTCGTCGGCGCGGCTCCACACGCGCGACGTCGTCACCTCGACGCCCATCACGCCGCTCATCACGACGAGGGCGCCTTCGACGACGCGCAGCGCGGCGAACGTGTCGGCCTGGAAGCCGGGATCGCCGGGGCAGTCGACGAGGTTGATCTTCCTGTCCTGCCACTCGAGGTGGATCAGCGAGCCGGACAGCGACATCTGCCGCCTGTGCTCGTCGTCGTCCCAGTCGGAGGCGGTCGTCCCCGCCTCGATCGTCCCGAGCCGGTTCGTCTTTCCCGCCTGGAAGAGCAAAGCCTCGACGAGTGAGGTCTTCCCGACCCCGCGATGGCCGACGACGGCGATGTTGCGGATCTTCCCGGGTTCGCTGACAGGCATCGATTCCTCCTGGGCGGTTGTGTCGATCTGGAGGTGATCGTATAAGCCCGCCTGCGATCCGGGATGTGGGTTTTCCCTAGGTTTCGAGCGCCGCCCGGGCGGCCGAGCCCGAGAGCCGGGCCTTCAGCCGGAGGATCGCCTTCGTGTGGAGCTGCGAGACGCGGGACTCGGTGACGCCCAGGACCTCGCCGATCTCGCGGAGGGTCAGCTCCTCGTAGTAGTAGAGCGTCACCACGAGCTTCTCGCGCTCGGGAAGCCGGGCGATCGCGTCGGCGATCGCCTCCCGCATCTCGGTCTGGGAGAGCGAGCGCTGCGGGTCGGGCGCGTCCTCGTCCTCGATCGTGTCGATCAGCGCGATCTGGTCGCCGTCGCCGCCCGAGACGGTCCAGAGCTCGTCGAGCGCGGCGATCGACGAGCGGGCGATCTCGGCGAGGCTCTCCTCCAGCTCCTCGACCGTGATCCCGATCTTCCCGGCGATCTGCTCGTCGGTCGGGGCCGTCCCGTGCTTCGCCTCGAGCTCGGCGATCGCGCGCTCGATCTCGCGGGCGCGGGAGCGGACGGAGCGCGGCACCCAGTCCATCGCACGAAGCTCGTCGATGATCGCGCCCTTGATGCGCGCGATCGCGTACGTCTCGAACTTCACGTCGCGGTCCGGCTCGTAGCGCTCGATCGCGCCCATCAGGCCGAGCAGCCCGTACGAGACGAGGTCGCCCTCGTCGACGTGCGCGGGCAGGCCGCTGCCGAGCCGGCCGGCGACGTACTTCACGAGCGGCGCGTACGTGAGGATCAGCCGGTCGCGGATCCCCTGGTCGCCCGTGCGCCGGTACTCCAACCACAGCGTCTGTGTCTCGTCCGCCCGACTCACGACCCTAGAGAATACGGCGCGAGCTGGTCATTTCCTCAATGCGCCGGCCGCGATCGATCCCAGCCAGCCCGCGAGCGCGAGCGCCGCGAGCGCGATCAGCCAGCGAACGCCGCGATCCGTGGTCGCGATCGCGGCGACCGCGACCCCGACGAGGGCGAGCGAAATGCAGGCGAAGAGAACGCCGAGGGCGCGCCGTTGCACGCCCCGACGGTAGTCCTTTTATTCCTGTTCCCCCTCGGGAAGCGACGCGTCGCGCTCGCCCTCGTCCTCGCCGTAGCCCTTGTGCTCCTGGTCGCGCTCGAGCACGTCGGCCTCGCGCTCCCGCGCCTCCTGCTCCGTCTCGGGTTGATCCGTCATGCGGCGAGGGGTGCCCGATTTGCGGGGCTACAATCCCCGGCGACCCAGGGGCGTAGCTCAACTGGCAGAGCACCGGTCTCCAAAACCGGGGGTTGGGGGTTCAAGTCCCTCCGCCCCTGCTGCGAGGCTCCAGAGAACTTTCCAAAGAAGTAGCTGGAGCTCGAACAGCAGGCACCACGGCGCGAAGCCGGGCACGAAGTAGACGAGATCGAGGGCCGCGACGAGGCCCTCGATCTGTTTCTGGGGGATAAACCGGTCGTCCGCGCGCAGCTCTGATCCCGGCGCCTCTGGCGTCCGGGAGCAGGTGATGGTCTTCGTCTGCGCGAGGGCCGCGTTTAGAACGGGATGTCGTCGCTGGGCGACCCCTGCGCCCCGCCTGGCCCTGGCTGGCCGGGTGGCGCGCCGTCCGGTGGGTCGGGTGGCCCCTTCCACAGCTTCAGACGTTCAGCGGCGGCGCCGTACGGGAGGTCGAGCATGTGCCGGCGGCGCTTGCCGAGAACGTTCTTCAGACGAGCGGAGCCTTTGGGGGTGATGTCGGCCGCCTCGCACGTGTTGCGCGTGCGCCAGGAGCCGACGAACCCGTGCCGCAGGCAGATGCGGAACCAGTCGAGGAAAACGGCCGCCTCTGCACGGAGCCTCTGCGCCTCGACGCCCTTGCGCCGAAGGGCGGTCGCCGAGGTCTTGCCGTAGACGCCGTAGCGGGCGCGCCAGTGCCCGAAGATCCGCTCGAACGAGAAGTGGATCTCGCGCAGCGCGTGGTAGATCGGCTGCTTCAGGTTCAGCGGCTGCAGGAGACGCCACTCTTCGCTGCAGGCGATCGACTGCTGCTTGCGGCAGCCGGAGACGACGGGCGTGAGGCAGCGGAAGCGGATGCGCGGCTCGTCCTTGTTGTCGAGATACCACCCGAGCCCCGGCGAGTCC
>JBEQUF010000145.1:0-7568 GCA_040349295.1 Actinomycetota bacterium
ACGGCTGATCCGGCGGTCGCTGGAGAAGATCCGCGACGAGATCGCCGCGGACGAGCCCGCCGCCAGGCGTCCCTAGCAGCAGGGCCTCGCCCGGGCACGTGACGCTTTCGTGACGGGGCCTGGCCCGGGCCTGGCCCCGGCCGTTGAAGTCCGGTTCAGGCGCCGCGCAGCGCGTCGTCCCAGACGATGTCCGCCTCGGTGAACGGCTCGCCGGGCAGCCGTTCCTCGTGCAGCACCTCGGCCAGGATCACCGTCGAGCCGCCGTTGTCGAGCGTGTCGAGCACCCGGCAGTCGGCGGTGGCGAGGGTCGGCTCGTCGGGCGGCCCCTCGCCGAGCGCGAGGAACCGGAAGAGCCGCTGCTGCTCGCGCCGCAGCAGGTGCAGGGTGAAGCGCCCGCTCGCGAGCGCGAGGTCGTGGGTCAGGTTGTCCTTGCGCAGCTGCAGGACGAGCCGCGGCCGGTCCGCGTCGAGCGACGCCGCGACGGCGGTCGAGCAGATCAGCCCGCTCGCGCGGCCGTCGTGCACGGCCGAGACGGCGGTGACCGGCGCCCAGAGCTCGGCCTCGATCCAGCTCACCAGCGGTCTCGCGCGGCAGCCGCGAACGCGACGGCGGCATCCTCGTCCGGCTCGACGCCCGCACGGAAGAGCGCGACCTGGAGCTCGGGGCCGTACAGGTCATGCTCGGCCATCAGCGCCTTCGTCACCGGCTGCACGACGAAGTGGATGTGGCCGGGCTCGCGATGCATGTGCGACCAGAGGCACACGTAGACCTGGTCGGCGCCCGTCAGCTCCCGGACGACGCGCTCGGCCCGTTGCAGGAGCGGCCCGAGCTCGAGCGCCTCGGCGTCCGTGAGCTCGCCGACGTGCACGACGTGGCGGCGCGGCTTCACGATCAGCGTGCCGACGCCGAGGGTGCCGATCGTGTGCTCGACGATCCACTGCTCGCCGGCGAAGATCGCGCCGCCGGGCGGCTTCGCTTCGCAGGCGATGCAGGTCATCCCAGGGAGGCGAAGCCGAAGTCGAGCAGCCGCTTCGCGTCGGTGTACATGTCGGGCGAGTCGAGCACGACGGCGATCAGCCAGGTGCCGCCGCGCTTCGCCGACGCGACGAGGCACGGGCCCGCCTTGTGCGTGTAGCCGGTCTTGACGCCGTCCGCGCCCTTGTACGTCGTCAGGAGGCGGTTGTTGTTGATGTAGATCTTCGAGTACGTCGGCGGCGCCCACGCCACCTGCTTGCGCGGCGTCCGCACGATCGACCGGAATCGCGCGCTCCGCATCGCGACGCGCGTCAGCGCTGCGAGATCCCACGCGCTCGAGTAGTTGTCGACGTCGACGACGCCGCTCGGCGACACGTAGTGGGTGTCCTTCAGGCCGAGGATGCGCGCCTCGACGTTCATCTCGTGGACGAAGTGCCACTTCGTCCCGCCGGCCGCGATCGCGAGCGCCAGCGCGTCGTCGTTCCCGGAGTAGAGGAGCAGCGAGTAGAAGAGCTTCCACGCCTCGACCTGCTCGCCGGCGCGCAGCCCTTCACGGACGAGCGGCACGCGCGGCACCGACTTGTCGACGGTGACGATGTCGTGCGGCTTCAGCTTCCGCAGCGCGAGGAGCGCCGTCATGATCTTCGTCGTCGAGGCGATCTGCAGCCGCTGGTGCGGGTGGTACTGCCAGATGACCCGCCCGGTGGTGCCGTCGACGAGGATCGCCGCCTTGCCGAGCAGTCCGGGCGTGAAGGTGTGGGCGAGCGTGTCGCCGGCGGTCAGGAGCACCTCGTGCCGGATCGTCTTGTGGACGGCGGGAGCGACCCGGACGACCGGCTTGTTCGAGGCAGCGAGCGCCGCTTCGGGGCCGGCGTGCTGCCGTGCGCCGACCCAGGCGCCGGCGATACCGGCGACCAGAGCCACCACGGCGACGGGCGAGAGCCGGCGCAGGCGGTAGCGATAGCGCTTCCGTCTCCTCGGAGGGGCCACGCTCCGATCCTAGAATGGCCGCCTGATGCACACCACCAACGAGATCCGCGAAGGGTTCCTCGCCTTCTTCGAGGAGAAGGAGCACCTCCGGGTGCCGTCGGCCTCGCTCGTCCCGCGCGCCGACGACCGGTCGACGCTGCTGACGACGGCCGGGATGCAGCCGCAGATGCCGTACTTCCTCGGCCGCGAGGCGCCGCCGGCGCCGAAGACGACCACCGTCCAGAAGTGCTTCCGGACGCCGGACATCGACGAGGTCGGCCTCGACACCTACCACCTGACCTTCTTCGAGATGCTTGGCAACTTCTCGTTCGGCCAGTACTTCAAGGACGGCGCGATCGAGTTCGCGACCGAGTTCATCCAGGAGCGCCTGAAGCTGTCATGGGACCGGATCTGGGTCAGCGTCCACGCCGGCGACCCGGAGCTGAAGCTCGGCCCCGACCAGGTGGCGATCGACCTCTGGAAGGCGATCGGCATGCCGGAGGAGCGGATCACGCCGCTGCCGTCCTCGGAGAACTTCTGGTCGGTCGGCGGCCCGGGCCCGTGCGGGCCCGACAGCGAGATCTACTACGACTGGGGCGAGGAGACCGGCTGCGGCGAGCCCGACTGCAAGCCCGGCTGCACGCGCTGCGAGCGGTTCCTCGAGTTCTGGAACCTCGTCTTCATGGCCTACGAGCTGCGTCCGGACGGGACGCTCGTCGACCTGCCGAAGCAGAACATCGACACGGGTCTCGGCCTCGAGCGCACGGCCCGCATCGTCCAGGACGTGGCGTCGGTCTACGACACCGACGGCTACCAGAAGATCATGCAGTGGGTGGCCGCGAACTCCGGCGTCGCGTACGGCGACAACGCCGACGCGACGAAGGCCCACCGCGTGCTCGCCGACCACGGTCGCGGGATGACGTTCCTCGTCGGCGACGGCGTCACGCCGTCGAACGAAGGGCGGGGCTACGTCCTGCGCCGGATCATCCGCCGCGCCGCCCAGCACGGGCTGCGGATCGGCATGGAGGCGCCGTTCCTCGCCGGACTGTCCGAAGCGGTCATCGACCAGATGGGGGAGGCGTACCCCGTGCTCGTCGAGCACCGGCGCGACATCGCCGCGGTGCTGACCGCCGAGGAGGACCAGTTCGCGAAGACGCTCGAGCGCGGCATGAGGCTGTTCGACGAGGCGGCCGCGAAGGGCGACATCAGCGGCGAGGACGCCTTCACGCTGCAGGCGACGTACGGCTTCCCGATCGAGCTGACCGAGGAGCTCGCGCGCGAGCGCGGCCTCGGCGTGAACGCCGAGGAGTACACGAAGTCGATGGAGCAGCACCGCGTCATCTCGCGACAGGGCGGGACGACGCGCTTCGAGCCGCGCTTCCCCGAGGCGCGCAAGTCGGACTTCGTCGGCTACGAGCGGACGGACGTGCTGACCGCGATCACCGCCTTCGCCGACCTCGGCGACGGGCTCTTCCAGGTCAAGCTCGAGGAGTCGCCGTTCTACCCGGCAGGCGGTGGCCAGGTCGCGGACGCGGGCTACCTCGAGAAGGACGACGGCACGCGCGCGACGCTCGTCGAGGCGCTGCGGCTCGAGAACGACCAGGAGCTCGTGTTCGAGGGAGCCGGCTTCGCCGATGGAGACCGCGTGCGCGCGGTCGTGCCCTGGAGCGTCCGCTACCCGACGATGGCGAACCACACGGCGACCCACCTTCTGCACGAGGCGCTCCGGCAGGTGCTCGGCGACCACGTCAAGCAGGCAGGCTCGGCCGTGCGCCCGGACAAGCTCCGCTTCGACTTCACGCACTCGCAGGCGTTGAGCGCCGACGAGCTCCGGCGCGTCACCGAGATCGTCAACGAGCAGGTGTTCGCGAACCGTCCCGTCCGGATCTACGAGACGACGCAGGACGAGGCGCGGAAGCTCGGCGCGATGATGCTGTTCGGCGAGAAGTACGGCGACGTCGTGCGGCTCGTCGACGTCGACGGCTGGTCGCGCGAGCTCTGCGGCGGCACGCACGTCGGCTCGACGGCCGAGGTCGGCCCGTTCGCGATCACCCGCGAGCAGGCCGTCGGCGCCGGCGCCCGCCGGATCGAGGCCGTGACCGCCGGCGAGGCGTACGCGTACCTCCACGCGCAGGCGCAGGAGGCCGACGCGCTGCGCGGCGAGCTCGAGCGTGCGCGCAAGGAGAAGCCGAAGGAGAAGACCGAGGCTGCCGTCGAGAAGGAGGTCGTCGGCGGTGTTGTCTTCGCGACGACCGAGGGTGTGAAGGGCGGCGAGCTCCGCGACCTCTCCGACCGGCTGCGCCAGCAGGAGAAGGCCGCCGGCTCCGTCGTCTTCTCGAGCGACGACGGCCGCGTCTACCTCGTCGTCAACCTCGACCAGTCGCTCGTCGACGGCGGGCTCGACGCCGTGCAGCTCGTGCGCGACCTCGGCAAGCACATCGGCGGCGGTGGCGGCGGCAAGGCGACCCTCGCCGAGGCGGGCGGCAAGAACCCCGCCGGCGTCCCCGACGCGCTCGCCGCGGCGAAGGAGCGCGTCACCGCGTGAAGGTGATGGCGCTCGACTTCGGCTCGGCTCGGACCGGCGTCGCCGTCTCCGATCCGACCGGGACGATCGCCAGGCCGGTTTGCACGGTCGAGCGTGCGAACACGGAGAAGGGGATGGACGAGCTGGTGGCCCTGATCGAGCGTGAGGCGGTCGATCGCGTGGTCGTCGGGCTGCCGCTGACGCTGCGCGGCGAGCGCGGCGAGCAGGCGCGCGCGAGCGAGCAGTTCGCGGCCCGGCTCCGCAAGCGGCTCGACGTGCCGGTCGTCCTCTTCGACGAGCGGTTCACGACCGACCTCGCCCAGCAGACGTCGTCCGACAGCGATCTCGACGCTCGTGCGGCTGCGCACCTTCTCTCCGGCTTCCTCCAGTGGTCGAACGTCGACAGCACGGCATGAGGCCGGGCGTGATGCCGCCGAAGCCGGGGCCGCCGCCCAGGCAGACGCCGCGGCGCACGATCGTCGCGCGGCGCCTGATCGCGCTCGGCGCGCTCGCCGTGGCGCTCCTCGTCGTCGGGCTGATCGTGCTGGCGACGCACGACGGCAACCATGCGGCCTCGCCGACGACGACGGCGATCGTCCAGGAGCGCCAGTTCAAGATCGTCTTCCCGGAGGGCTTCGACCGCGCCGACATGGCGCACCGCGTCAGCGTCGTCGCGAAGATCGCGCAGAAGGAGTCGCACAAGCATGTGAAGCTCTCACGCACCGGCTACCTGCATTGGTCGCAGCCGCGCGCGATCTCGGGCTTCGGCTCGGGCAAGCGGCAGCTCGAGGGCTTCCTCTTCCCGGCGCTCTACGACTTCAGCGTCCACACGACGTCGCAGCAGCTCGTCGCCGACCAGCTGGCGGCGTTCCGGCAGAACTGGCGGCAGGTGAACCTCTCGTACGCGCGCTCGAAGAACCTGACCGCGTACGACGTGCTGATCATCGCGTCGATGGTCGAGAAGGAGGCGCTCGTCCCCGACGAGCGGCCGCTCGTCGCAGCGGTCATCTACAACCGGCTGCACGACCACATGCCGCTCGGCATCGACGCGACGATCCGCTACGGCCTGCACGTGCCCGGGACGAAGTCGCTGACGCAGTCCGACCTCCAGAGCGACAACCCCTACAACACGCGCAAGCTGCTCGGGCTGCCGCCGACGCCGATCGCGAACCCGGGACTCGCCTCGATGCAGGCGGCCGCGCATCCCGCGCACGTCGACTACCTCTACTACGTGCGCAAGCCGGACAAGCAGCACCACTACTTCACGGCGAGCTACCAGGACTTCGTCAACCACGAGATCGCCTACGGCTACGCGAAGTGACCGAGATCGTCGCCCTGATCGGGCATCCCGTGTCGCACTCGAAGTCGCCGGCGATGCACAATGCCGCCTTCGCGGCGCGCGGCCTCGACTGGGTCTACGTCGCGCTCGACGTCGAGCCCGAGCGGCTCGAGGAGGCGGTGCGCGGCCTCGACGCGCTCGGCTTCGCCGGCGCGAACGTGACGGCGCCGCACAAGCAGGGCGTGGCGCGCATCCTCGGCTCGGACCTGCCCTCGGTGAACACGATCCTCCCGGGCGGGCGGGCGACGTCGACCGACACCGCGATCCTCGAGCTCGTGACGAGTTGTCACAAGCCGGTGATCGTCGGCGACGGGGGCGCGGCGGCGGCGTTCCGCCACGACCTGCCCGAGGCGGCCGTGTTCTCGCGCAAGACGGTCTGGCCGCCCGACGTGGCCGACGCCGACGTGGTCGTCCACGCC
Organism: Actinomycetota bacterium; assembly: GCA_040349295.1. GTDB lineage: Bacteria > Actinomycetota > Thermoleophilia > Gaiellales > Gaiellaceae > Palsa-739. The sequence goes on from JBEQUF010000145.1 coordinate 6,227, forward strand.
ACCTCGGTGCGCGACGACGTGCTGTTCGAGCTGCACGAGGGGCAGACCCTGATCGATCTGCCGTATCCGCGCACCGCGACCGCGCACGCGGCGGCCGCGAACGGCGCCATGGTGCTCGACGGGCTCGACGTCCTCCTCGCGCAGGGCGCGAAGAGCTTCGAGCTCTGGACCGGCGTGCCCGCGCCCGTGGACGTGATGCGCCGCGCTCTAGGCTTGTGACGAGATGTCACTAGACCTGGCAACCGCGGGCGAGTCGCACGGCCCGGCGCTCGTCGCGATCCTGAGCGGCCTTCCGGCCGGGCTCGAGCTCGACCGCGCGGCGATCGACGCCGACCTGCGCCGCCGCCAGCTGGGCTACGGCCGCTCGCCGCGGCAGCAGATCGAGACCGACGAGGTCGAGGTGCTCGCGGGCCTGCGGCAGGGCAGGACGCTCGGCACGCCGCTCGCGCTCGTCGTCCGCAACCGCGACCACAAGAACTGGACGTGGGGGATGAACCCGTGGCCGCCCGAGGGCGAGCCGCAGGGCAAGGGCACGAAGCCCGTGACGCTGCCGCGGCCCGGCCACGCCGACCTCGCAGGCGTCCAGAAGTACGGCCACGACGACGTGCGGAACGCGCTCGAGCGCGCCTCGGCGCGCCACACGGCCGTCCACGTCGCCGCGGGCAGCGTGGCCAAAGCGCTGCTGCGCGAGATCGGGATCGAGGTGCACGGCGAGGCGACGCCCGAGTACGGCGCCGACCCGGCCGCAGTCGACGACGCGCGGAAGGCCCGCGACACGCTCGGCGGCACGGCCGTCGTGCGCGCGACCGGCGTGCCGCCCGGCCTCGGCTCGTACGCGCGCAAGGAGGACCGCCTCGACGCGCGGCTCGCGTTCGCGCTGATGGGGATCCAGGCCGTGAAGTCGGTCGAGATCGGCGACGGCAAGGAGCTCGCGTCGCTCCTCGGCTCGCAGGCCCACGACGAGATCAACCCCGACCGGACGCGCGTGTCGAATCACGCCGGCGGCATCGAGGGCGGCATGTCGAACGGGGAGGAGGTCGTCGTGCGCTGCTCGATGAAGCCGCTGCCGACGCTGATGAAGCCGCTCCGGTCGGTCGACCTCGCGACCGGCGAGCCGGCTGAGGCGCTCGTCGAGCGCAGCGACGTGTCGGCGGTCGAGGCGCTCGCGGTCGTCGCGGAGGCGGCGGTCGCCTGGGAGCTCGCGTGCCTCGCGAAGGACAAGTTCGGCGGCGACGCCGTGCAGGACTTCGTCGCTGCGCACGCGGCCTACCTCGCCCGGCTGTGAACCTGCGGCGCCACGTCGCGCTCGTCGGCTTCATGGGCGCGGGCAAGACGACGGTCG
>JBEQUF010000049.1:0-4564 GCA_040349295.1 Actinomycetota bacterium
AGCGCACGATCCACCGGGCCGGGGCGAGCTACCAGATCAGCACGAGCGGCCTCCCGGACCCGGCCGTCACCAAGCTCTACCGCACCGGCGCCGCCGACGGGCGCACGGCGCTCAACGGCGTCGACACCTTCTATGCGGCACGGCTCGTCGCGAATCAGCCGTTCGTGCTGCTGCGGCCGGCGAGCGCGACGAAGGGCCGCGAGTCGCCGTACATCTACAGCCTCCTGCTCGCAGCAGCGGTCGGCGGCCTTCTCGCAGCAGTGGCGGCGTTCCTCGTCGCGCGTCGCATCGCACGTCCTGTCGGCCGCGTCGCGCAGGCGAGCCGCGAGCTCGCGCGCGGCGAGCATCCGGACCCCGTGCCCGTCGAGGGCGGCACCGAGCTGGCGACGCTCGCGTCGGCCTTCAACGACCTGGCGACGCAGCTTGCCAAGGCGCGTGAAGCGGAGCGGTCGTTCCTGCTCTCGGTCAGTCACGAGCTGAAGACCCCGCTGACGGCGATCCGCGGGTACGCGGAGGCGGTCGAGGACGGCGCGATCGACCCGCGCGAGGCGGCGGCGACGGTCGCACAGGAAGCTGCGCGGCTCGAGCGGCTCGTCAAGGACCTGCTCGACCTCGCACGGATGAACCGCACCGACTTCAGCGTGCACAACAGCGAGATCGACCTCGTCGAGGTCGCCGACGACGTCGTCCGCCGCTACCAGCCGCAGGCGGACGCGTTCGGCGTCACCCTGCGCGCCGACGGCGACGCGACGGCGCCTGCGCTCGCCGACGCCGACCGCGTGCTGCAGGTGGCGTCGAACCTCGTCGAGAACGCGCTTCGTCTCACGCCCGCCGGCGGCGAGGTGCGCATCGTCGCCGTCCCGGGCGCGCTGCGCGTCGAGGACAGCGGGCCCGGTCTCGGCGACGAGGAGCGCTCGCACGCGTTCGAGCGCTTCTACCTCCACGAGCGCTACGGGCGCGAGCGCCCCGTCGGCACGGGCCTCGGGCTCGCGATCGTCAAGGAGCTGACGGAGGCGATGGGCGGGACGGTGACGGTCGAGAGCGAGCCCGGGCGGCTGACCGCGTTCACGATCCGGCTGCGGCGCCCACCCGTGCGCGTACGCTCCCGCGTGTGATCTCGATCGACGACGTCGAGGCGGCCGCGCGGACGATCGCCGGCCGCGTCCACCGCACGCCGCTGCTGCACTCGACGACGCTCGGCGCGTACCTCAAGGCGGAGCTCTTCCAGAAGACGGGCTCGTTCAAGGTGCGCGGCGCGCTCAACAAGATCGTCTCGCTGACGCCCGAGGAGAAGGCGCGCGGCGTCGCAACCGTCTCCGCCGGCAACGCCGGCCAGGCGGTCGCGTGGGCGGCGCGCGAGGAGGGTGTCGACGCGCTGATCGTCACCTGGAAGACGGCCGACGAGCTGAAAGTCGCCGCCATGAAGGGCTACGGCGCCACGGTCGACCAGGCGATCGACTCGCCCGGAGAGGCGTTCGACCGGTTGCACGAGCTGCTCGAGCAGTCGGGGCGCACGCTCGTCCACCCGTTCGACGATCCGCTCGTGATCGCGGGCCAGGGCACGGTCGGCCTCGAGATCGCCGACGAGGTGGCGCCCGACGTCGTCCTCTGCGCCGCCGGCGGCGGCGGGCTCGTCAGCGGCGTCGCCGCCGCGATCAAGGCCCGCCATCCGGCGGCGCGCGTGATCGCGGTCGAGCCCGAGGGGTCGAAGGCGCTCCACGTCGGCCTCGAGACGGGCGAGCCGGTCCGCGTGCCGACCGACACGGCGGCCGACGCGCTGACCGGGCCGTACGCGGGCGAGCACTGCATCGAGATCTGCCGGACCCTCGGCGTCGAGTCCGTCCTCGTCGGCGAGGACGAGCTGGTCGACGCCTTCCGCTTCCTCTACGCGCGGACGAAGCTCGCCTGCGAGCTCGGTGCCGCGGCGCCCGCGGCGGCGATCCTGAGCGGGAAAGCGGGCGTCGAGCAGGGCCAGAACGTGGTCGCCGTCGTCTCGGGCGGCAACGTGGGAGCCAGACAGGCCGCTGCTATCCTGGGCAGATCATGAAGACCGAAATCCATCCCGAGTACGTCGTCGCGACCGTCACGTGCTCCTGCGGGAACACGTTCCAGACGCGGTCGACGAAGCCCGAGCTTCACGTCGAGATCTGCTCGAACTGCCACCCGTTCTACACGGGCAAGCAGAAGCTCATGGACACGGGCGGCCGGGTGGAGCGCTTCCAGAAGAAGCTCGAGCGCGCCGAGCGCGCCCGCCGCGGCTCCAGCCGCTAACCGCCTGTGAGCACCATCGGAGGGCAGGCCGTCCTCGAAGGCGTGATGATGCGCGGCCCCGGCAACTGGGCAGTCGCAGTCCGCACGCCGAACGGCGAGATCGCGCACGTCGCGCGGCCCGTCGAATCGGGGATGGCCCGCCACCGCCTCCTGCGGCTGCCGATCATCCGCGGGATCATGGCCCTCGGCGAGTCGCTCGCGATCGGCTTCCGCGCGCTCGCCATCTCCGCGAACTACGCGGCGCAGGACGAGGACGCCGAGGCAGGCGAGGTCGGCGAGGAGCCCTCGACCGAGCTCTCGCGCGGCGCGCTGATCTTCGCCTTCGCGATCGCGATCGGCTTCGCGCTGATCCTCTTCAAGGTGACGCCCGGTCTCCTCACCGAGCTGCTGCCGATCAAGAGCGGCGGCTGGTTCGTGATCGTCGAGGGGCTGATCCGCGTCGCGATGTTCGTCGCGTACCTGTCGCTGATCTCGCTGCTGCCCGACCTCCGGCGCGTGTTCCAGTACCACGCGGCCGAGCACAAGGCGATCAACGCGTACGAGGACGGCGCCGAGCTCAAGCCGGAGATCGTGCAGCGCTACTCGCTCATCCACCCGCGCTGCGGCACCGCGTTCCTGCTCTGGGTGATGGTGATCGCGATCTTCGTCTACGCGTTCTTCGGGCGGCCCGCCTGGTACTGGGTCGTCGTCACGCGCATCGTCTTCCTGCTGCCGATCGCGGGCCTCGCCTACGAGCTGATCCGCTTCGCCGGCAAGCACCAGAACCGCTTCGTCATGACCGTGCTCGCGCCCGGCCTCTGGCTGCAGCGGCTGACGACGCGCGAGCCGACGCTCGACCAGCTCGAGGTGAGCATCCGCGCCCTGCGCGAGGTGCTGCAGCTCGAGGAGCGCGGCGACCCCGGCGAGGGTCGCGTCGAAGTCATGGCCTAGCTCTCCGCAATCGGTTTGCCGCGCAAACCGATTGCAGCTCGACCGCGGGCTGAGAACCGCCGTTCCTCGCCGCGATCTAGCGCTCGTAGAGAAGCTGGATGTCGTCAGGCTCGTCGGCGACCTGGTCTGCGGGCGGATCCGGGTCGAGGACGCAGCCGCGCGCGAGATAGAAGTCGATCGTGCTCCTCGTCGGGGTCGCCGAGACGAGCAGCCTCGGCGAGCGCGACGCCGCTTCCTCGAACAGCCTCGTCCCGACGCCGCGGCCGCGGTACGCGGCGTCGACATGGAGGTAGAAGAGCCGCTCACCCTCGAGCACTGCGACGCCGACGATCCGGTCGCTGTCGAGTGCCGCGAGGCGGACGTCTGCTGCCGCAAGCCTCGGCGTGTCCTGCTCGATCGTCGCCGGGTGCCAGCCGGTGGCCGCGAAATGGCTCGGGACGAGCTCGAGCGCGCCGTCGCGCAGGACGTACACCTCGTCGTGCGTCTCGCTGCGGTCGATCTCCCAGATGCGCGCGACGTCTGCGCGGTCGAGCTCCCGGATCTGCATAGGCTCACGTGTACCCGAAACGAAGGAGCACTGGATGGCTACGGATCGTCGTGCGGAAGTGACCTGGAAGGGCAGCCTCATGGAGGGGAGCGGCACGATCACGTCGACGACGAGCGGCGTCATCGGCGATCTCGGTGTGAGCTGGCCGAGCCGGGCCGAGGACGGGCCGAAAGAGACGAGCCCGGAGGAGCTGATCGCCGCCGCACACGCAGCCTGCTTCTCGATGGCCCTCTCGCACGGGCTCGCGCAGGCCGGCAACGCCGCCGACGAGCTGAAGACGTCGGCGACGGTGACGTTCCAGCCCGGTCAGGGGATCACGAAGATCGCGCTCACCGTGCGCGGCACCGTGCCCGGTCTCGACGCCGACGCGTTCAAGGAGGCGGCCGAGACGGCGAAGGCGAACTGTCCGGTCTCGAAGGCGCTGGCCGGCGTTCCGGAGATCACGCTCGACGCGTCGCTGGCGTAGAAGCCCTCACGCGATGAGATTCGTCGATCCGGGTGTGATCGGCGCGTGCGATGCAAGGACGCAGGTCGTCCCGATAGTCCGACTATCGGGACGACCGAGGACGCCGCAGCGTGCCGCCGAGCGCGGCCGGGCGACTCAATGGCTCATCGTGTGAGGGCTTCTCACCAGCGACCGCATCAGCTCGAGCTCCGGCTCGTAGACGTGCGCCGTCTTCACGTGCAGCACGATGCGGCCGGGGCTCAGCTCGAGCTCGTCCGACACGCGCTGCTGCAGGGCGGCGAGCTCGACGAGGTTGCCGTACGCCTTCTTGCCGAAGTCGAGCCCGTGCGCGTAGACGACGAGCTCGACCC
>JBEQUF010000151.1:0-7641 GCA_040349295.1 Actinomycetota bacterium
TGCATTCCGAACTGACGCGCCTGCAGAGCACATTGCCGTAACAGTTCGGTGAACCCCATTGACGGGCCTGACCGAGTGTGCTTGGGTGGGCCTTGCTCCTGGGGAGGAGCGTAGGTCAAGGGCAACTGGGGAGGGAGAGAGCGACGAACGCTTACGCGTCAGTCGCTGCGGCGAATCCATACGGGCTGACTGCTGCACGGACACGCGGGATCAAGTACGCGTGGGCCGGCATCAGCTTGGTCGTGCTCGTGTTGATGTACGCCGGCCCCATCGCCGCGGTGTTCCGCGTGCAGGCGTTTGCAGCGCCGTCGGCGACGACGGCGCTGCCGTCGCTTGCGTTCCCCGCGGTCACGCCGCCGCTGCTGCGCGTCCCCAAGTTGCAGCGCCTCGCGCCGCTCCCTGCCGCGCCGAAGAAGACGGCTGCGCCGGCGACGCACGCGTCGCAGTTCGCGCCGACGCACCGGTCGGTCGCGCCGTCGGCCGCGCAGCACAAGGTCGCGGTGATCACCGACGAGCACAGCCAGCAGGCGCCCGCGCCGTCGACTTCGACGCCCGTCACCGATCCGTACGCGAACGTTCCGGTCGAGACCGACACGATCGGCGTCGTCACCGCGCTGCCCGCGTCCGCATCGACGCCGGTCACGGTGACGACCACCGATGCGTCGACTGCGGCGACGCCGGTCGAGCCGACCGAGATCACGATCGATCCGACCGACCCGACGCCGGCAGCGGCGACGCAGCACCAGCAGCTGTTCCACGACACGAACGACCCGGCTGCGGGAGGTGGTGCCGGCGACACCGGCGCCGGAGACGCCGCCGGCAGCGGCGGCACGACCGGCGCGACACCCGGAACGGACACCAGCTCGAGCGACGGCTCGGGCGTTTCCGCGTCCGGGGGCGGCGACACGAGCAGCACGCCGAGCGACACGGGCAGCACGCCGAGCGACACAGGCAGCACGTCGGGCGGCGATACGAGCGGCACGACGAGCGCGACCACGCCCCCGGCGACGACGAGCTCGTCGCCCGCGCCGGTGACCATCACCGCGAGCGGCAGCGGCTCGCACTCGATCTCGGCGTCGGTCTCCGGCTCGGACCTCGTCGTCACGATCGACGGCACGTCGAGCTCGCAGGCCGTCGCGTCCGTCTCGAGCCTGACGCTCGTCGGCGGCACGGGCGACGACACGTTCACCGTCGACCCCTCGCTCGCGGGCGCCGGCTTTTCGGTCACCTTCGACGGCGGGGCGGGCACGGACACGCTGGACGGTCCCGGCGTCGACTCGAACTGGTCGATCACCGGCTCCGGCGCGGGCACCGTCGGCGGCGTCGCGTTCACGGGCTTCGAGAACCTCACCGGTGCCGCCGGCAACAAGGACGTCTTCGACTTCGCCGCCGGCTCGAGCCTCAGCGGCACGGTCGATGGTGGCGCAGGCGGCTTCGACACGGTCAAGGTGACCGGCAACGACTCCGTCGTGTCGAACCCGACCGACGCACACTCCGGCACGCTCGTCGTCGACGGCGCGACGATCACGTACACCGGCATGGAGCCGACCGACGTGACGGCGCCGACGGTCACGATCAACGGCGCCGACAGCAGCGCCGACCTCAAGAAGGACAAGCTGAGCGTCACGCAGTCGGGCGGCACGGTGACGATCACCGACCACGACCCGCTGCTCGACACGTCGCTCGCCGAGGACTCGACGATGACCATCTCGAGCGTCGGCTCGCTGATCATCAACGGCGGCAAGGGCGTCGACAGCGTCGAGTTCAAGAACGACATCACCTCGTCGAACCTGAACCTGACGGTCAACGCCGAGCACATCACGGTCGACAGCGGCGTCACGCTCAGCCTCGGCACCGGCGACCTCGCCTTCAACGCGACCTATCGCGACAACGGCGTGAGCGCACTCGGGATCACGACGACGCTGCTCGGCGTCGACCCGTCGATCACGCTCGACGGCGCGCACCTTTCGGCGCACAACATCGACCTCGAGGCGACCGCCGGCACCCTGAAGACGAAGGCGAGCGGCGCCCAGACGCTCAGCAGCGCCGGCAGCCTGAACGTCGCCTCGACCGACGGCTTCGACGACAGCGGCACGTTCCAGGTCGGCACGCAGACCTGCTCGTACACGGCGATCACCGCCACGCAGTTCCAGAACCTGAGCGGGTGCACCGGCTCGGTCGCGGACGGCGACGCCGTCCACACGGACATCGAGGAGAACGGCAACGGCCTCGGCATCAACTACGCCGGCGTCCAGCTGATCTACACGGCGACGATCGACGTCAAGGGCAGCTCGACCCTCACCGCCACCGGCAACGTGACGATGGCGAGCACGGTCGACGTCGCCGCGACCGCCGATGCGGCCGGCGGCCCGGACAAGGGCGCCTGGACGTCCGGCACGAGCTACGCCAAGGGCGACGTCGTCACCGCGAGCGACGGCAAGCGCTATGCCGCGAAGAGCGCGATCGCGAACGACACGACGGCGCCGCAGTCCGACGCCACGAACTGGAGCCTCGCCGACAGCAAGGACTCGTCGGTCGCCGCGACCGTGCTGGTCGCCACCGCGCAGGCCGACCTCTCCGGCACGGCCACGATCACCGCGACGAGCGGCGACGTCACGATCAGCGCCTCGATGACCGCCGCCGTCACGACCAAGGCCGACTCGTCGGCCTCCGGCACGGGCGCCGGGATCGCCGTCGGCGTCGTCGTCACGAACGCGTACGCCTACGTCGACAGCACCGCGTCGGAGCCCGTCCACGCGAAGAGCCTCACGCTCACGGCCGACACGAACGACTCGAGCCCGACGACGGGCAAGTCGAGCCCGAAGGGCTCCGAGGGCAACGACACGTCGGCGAACGACCCGACGAACAACCCCGCCAACGGCGGCTCGACGGCGCAGCACGACGCCGCGGGCGGCAAGGCGGACGGTCTCTCGAAGACCTCGGACGGCAACCAGAACAACAGCGCCGCGCTCGCGGTCACCGTCCTCGTCGCGACGACGCACGCGTACATCGCGCCGAACGACGCCGCGACGCCGCACACCTTCGACGTCGGCACCGGCGCGCTGAAGGTGCACGCGGGCGTCACCGGCAACGCGTCGGCGGAGGCCGACGCGGGCAACGTGAAGTTCTCCCCGGACGCGCCGACCGTGAGCGCGACCGGCGGCGGCGGCCACCTCGTCGGCGGGACGACCTACTACTACCGCGTCAGCGCCCTGTTCAACGGCGACAACTCGACGACCGTGAACGGCGCGAGCCAGAGCCTCGCCGGCGGCACCCTCACCGTCGCCTCGACGACAGGCTGGGACAGCTCGGGCGTCTTCAAGGTCGGCACCGCGGTCTGCTCCTACGCGAGCAAGACCGCCACGTCGTTCACCGGCATCACCGGCTGCACCGGCACCCCGTCGAACGGCGCGACCGTCCAGCAGCTCGACGAGAGCATGCCCGGGCCGGAGGGCACGTTCGCGGCCGCCGGCTCGACGAGCGACCGGTCGTCCGGCCTCACGTGGGTCGCCGTGCCCAACGCCGTCGGCTACCGCGTCTACCGCGGCACGTCGACCGGCGACGAGAAGCTCCTCGACGCGACGACCGGCACGACGTACACCGACAACTCGAACACGACGCCGACCGGCGACATGCCGACCGAGGACGCGAAGTCCGGAATCGGCGTCGCGGTCGCGGTGAACGTCGTCGTCCTCGACACGCAGGCCTGGCTCGGCGGCAACCTCGCGCTCACGGCCGGCGGCGGCACGACGGTCGAGACGATCGCGCCGGGCACCGGCACCTCGACCTTCTCGGCGCACTCGATCTCCGGCGCCGGCGGCACGGGCACGGCGACGGTCGCCGGCTCGGTCGCGGTCAACGTCGTCACGACGACGGCCGGCTCCTCCGTGCTGACCGCGCCGGCCGCGGTCGAGCTGAACGGCAACGACCTGACGATCACGGCGAAGTCGAACCAGACGAACAGCGCCATCGCCGACGCGAAGCAGAGCACCGACGGCAACACCGTCGGCATCGGCGCCTCGTTCGCGCTGAACGTCATCAACGACACCACCTCGGCGAGCCTCCCGGACGACGTCGCGCTCACGGGCACGAAGAACCTGACGCTGACCGCTGACGCGACAGACGCGACGACGACGACCGCGAACGGCGGCGCCTCGGCGGGCACGGGCAGCCTCGCGCTCTCCGCGCAGGTCGCGATCACGCTCTCGAACGTCACGACGAGCGCCTCGATCGGCTCGGGCAGCACCCCGTACGTCGTCAGCGGCGGCGTCACGGCACACGCGACGCAGACGGCGTCGACGGCGACGACGGCGAAGGGCTCGACGAGCGGCGGCACCGCCGGCATCGGCCTCTCGCTCGCGCTGCTGATCGCCAACCATCTCGTCGACTCGCAGCTCTCGCGGAGCCTCCAGGCGGCCGGTGCGGTGAGCTTCACCGCCGACGGCTCCTCGTCGAACGACACCGAGGCGACGGCGAGCTCGGCCGGCGCCAAGGAGAAGGCCTCGAACGACCCGAACACCGACAACGGCGACGGCTCCTCGAAGCCGGACGTCAACTCGAAGGCCGACTCGAACCTCTCGCTCGCGAACAACACGTCCTCGAGCCACGCGAACGGCAAGACGTCGGGCTCGACGAGCACGCCGGATGCGAAGAGCGGCGAGAACGGCGGCACCAAGGTCACCGTCGCCGCGGCCGCGGCGATCGCGATCGTCACCGCCAAGGCGCTCTCGACGTTCGCCGACAACCTGACGCTGACGAACCCGACCGGCGCGACGAGCTTCAACACGACCGAGGACGCCGACTCGACCGCGAAGGCCAACGGCAGCGCGACGAAGGCTCAGACGGCGAACATCGGCGCCGCCGTCGCCATCAACCTCGTGACGATCTGGAACAAGGCGACGATCGGCGACAGCAACCTGAACGTCGGCGGCCTGACGCTCTCGGCGACGATGCGCACGACCGGCGGCGCCGACGGCAAGAACAAGCTCGACACCGAGGCGACCGCGGGCGCCGGCGGCGGCAAGGTCGGCATCGCCGGCTCGCTCGCGCTGACGATCGCCGACGTGCAGACGAACGCCGAGCTGCTCTCCAACTCGGGCCGAGGGCCTCCGGGCGACAACCTGAACAGCAAGGACCTGAAGCTCACCGCCTCCGCGAGCGTCGACAGCACCGCGAAGGCGATGGCGAAGGACTCCAACGCGGGCTCCGTCGGCATCGGCGCCGGCGCCGCCATCAACATCGTCGACGACGTGACGATCGCGTCCATCGACGACGGAGTCACCTTCGCGACCGGGACGGGGCCGAAGAACGTCACCCTCACGGCCACCGACACCGACTCCACCACCACCTACGCAGAGGCCGGCGCATCCGGCGCCTCCGGCTCGACGCTCGCGCTGACGGCGGACGCCGCGATCGCCCTGCCGACGGTGACGACGACCGCGTCGATCGCGGGCGACGCCTCGCAGACGCTCTCGACGCAGGCGAGCGGCAACGTCACGCTCACCGCCACGCAGACCGCCACGTCGACGACGACGGCCAAGGGCAACGCCGCGGGCGGCACCGTCGCGATCGGCCTCGCGCTGGCGCTCGCGATCCCGGACGACGAGGTCACCGCGTCGATCTCGCGCACCGTCTCGGCGAACAACGTCAGCCTCACGGCCTCGGGCTCCTCGACGACGACGACCGAGGCCGACGCGAGCGCGGCGGGCGCTGCGGGCGCCGACTCGGGCACGAAGAAGGACAGCTCGGGCAAGGACGTCAACGGCAAGGCCGACGACCAGCTGTCGAGCGCGAACGCCGACCGCACGAGCGCCACCGGCAAGTCCGCGAAGACGACCGACACGAGCAACGCGAAGGCGCAGACCTCGGACAACAACGGCACGTCGGGCAGCGGCGACAAGAACACGGTCACCGTCGCCGGCGCGGCCGCGATCAACATCGTCACGGCGCTCTCGAAGGCCTGGTTCCTCGACACGGCGCACGTCACGGCCACCGGCACGACGACGCTGAAGGCGCTCGCCAACACCGACTCCGTCGCGACCGGCACAGGCAAGGCGACCGACGCGGGCACGGTCGGCATCGGCGCCGGCGTCGCCGTCAACTCCGCGACCTTCACGAACATCGCCACCGTCGGCAACGCGACCGTGACGTCGAACGGCCTCGACATCGAGTCCGAGATGCGCGTCAACGGCACCGACCACCTGCAGCGCTTCGACGGCACGAGCTGGACGACGATCGACTCCGGCGCGGCCTTCCCCGAGGGCCCGTCCGACGGCGACTTCTTCCAGCTGACGAACGGCGTGCCGGCGACGACCCAGATCGACGGCGACAGCCAGACGATCGACTCGTCGCACACCTCGCTGAAGGTGAAGTCGACGGCGAACTTCGGCCCGAGCGGCACGTTCACCATCGCCGGCAAGGACGGCACCTGCACCTACACCGGCAAGGACGCGACGCACCTGACCGGCGTCACCGGCTGCACGATCGCCTCGAGCGACAAGATCGACAAGCTGACGATCACGCAGACGACGACCGGCTTCGTCGACGGCGGCGGCCAGGCGCTCAGCACGACGACGACGATCTCGCTCGCCGTCGTCTCGACCGCCGACTTCGCCTCGACCGGTCAGTTCACGATCGCCGGCGTCACGGGCACCTGCACCTACACCGGCACGGACGCGACGCACTTCACCGGCGTCACCGGCTGCACCGGCACGCCGACCGACGGCGCGAAGATCTCGCCGATCGCCAAGACCCCCGGCGTCTACAAGTGGAGCGACAGCGCCAACGACTGGCAGCTCCAGTCGAAGGGCATCCCGACCTCGACCGGCTTCCTCGCGAGCCCGTCGAACGGCGACTACGTCCAGCTGACGAAGGACGCGAGCACGACTGCCACCGCGCAGACGCTGTCCGGCTCGCTGCAGGTCGCCTCGACCGCCGGCTTCGCGCCGACGGGCTCGTTCACGCTCAACGGCAACACCTGCACCTACACCGGCCTCGACGCCACGCACCTGACCGGCGTCTCGGGCACAGGCTGCTCGGGCGCGATCGCGAACGGCGCGGCCGTCACCTCGACCGCGCAGCTCGGCATCTACAAGTGGAACGGCAGCGCCTGGACGTTCATCGGCGACGGGACGACGCTCCCGGACAGCCCGGCCAGCGGCGACCTCTTCCGTCTCGCCGAGCACAACGTCGCCGCGACGGCACAGTCCGGCGCCGGCGGCGACAGCGACAAGGTCTCGATCGCCGGCGCGCTCGCGCTGAACATCGTCACGAACGACACCGAGGCGACGGTCGGCGCCTCCGCACACGTCACGCTCACCGGCGGCGTCCTCACGCTGATCGCGAAGAGCAACGAGGAGGACGTCGCGAAGGCCGACTCGGACGCCGAGAGCGGCAAGGTCGGCATCGGCGCCTCCGCCGCGATCCAGGTGCTGACCGGGAACACGACGAACGCTTCCGTCACCGACGGCGCGACGCTCACGTGCTCGAGCTGCACGACGCTGACGATCACCGCCGACTCGCGGCACGTCATCGAGACCGAGGACAAGGCAGGCGCGGCCGGCGGCATCTCGATCGCCCCGTCCGTCGCGCTCAACATCGACAGCGACAGCACGACGGCGCATCTCGGCACCGGCGCAGGCC
>JBEQUF010000157.1:0-3837 GCA_040349295.1 Actinomycetota bacterium
CGCGCGTCCTGGGACGCCTCGAGGTTCGCGAGCCCGAGCGCGAGCCACGACGTCGTGAACATCCCGAGGCCGGTCGCGCCGAACGAGTCGCGCGCGAGAAACGCGACGATCGTGCAGAGGAGCTCGAGCGGGAACACGAACGCCGCGAGCAGCAGCCCCACCGTGTGCCGGTCGCTGGGATGCAGCCAGCCGTTGGCGATGCCGCCGAGCAGGAGCATGCCGACGCCGAAGCTGAAGAACCCGAGCGCGAGCGACGTCGCGTACGGGCGGACGACGATCCGGACCTCCGGTGTCACATGGTGGAACTACCGCCGGCGGCGGCGGAAAAACCCGTGCGCAACCGGCTCCGGCTCGTCGTCCTCGACGGCGACGTCGGCCTCCCACGGGTCGACGGCGATCATCGTCAGCGCCGCCTCGGGCCCGGTCTCTTCGACCGGCTCCTGCGCGGGCCCGGCAGACCAGGCCGCCACCTCGACGTACGGCGCCGGCTCGAGGTACCCGCCGCCGACGAACCCGCCGGCCGGAGCGATCCACCGGGCGCGCGACGCGAGCCACTCGGTGAACGCGACGACGGCGAACGCCGCAGCCATCAGGAGGACGATGAGCGTCGACTGCAGATGGGCGACGCCGACGATGACGGCGACCGCGACGATGAGCGCCGCCTCGAACAGGAGACGGAAGGCGACGGCGGGGATCTGTGCGCGCGGCAGCTCGTAGCTCCGCGTCGCCCACGCCGGCTCGCGCTCGCCGAAGCCGCCGGCGTCGCGGATCGCACGCAGGTCGTTGCGCAACGCGTCGGCGTCGCGGCGGAAGATCTCGACCGCTTCCAGGGTGCGCAGCGTCGAGTCGAGCTGAGCCGCATGGCGGTAGAACGCGTCGAAGGCGGCCTGCACCGCCTCTTGCTCGTAGCCGCGATCCGCGAGCGGCAGGTCCTCGATCCGCGGCAGCGGCCCGGACGTCTCGTCGGGAGAGGGCCAAGCGTCCGACATGGATTCAGTATGCGGGTTCATCGTACGAGCGACAGTTCCTGGGCGAACTCCGGCAGGAGATCGTCGTCGCCCTCGACGGCCGCTCCCGGCCGAAGCGGCACGACTACTTTCACCCGCCCGCCGCGCACGAAACCGATGTGGTCCGGCCCGAGGTCGAGCGGCTCGTACGCGCCGAAGAACGCTTCGGGGAGCTCGGCCCGGACGCGAAGCACGCGACGGATGAGGTGCGTCTTCAGCGTCTCGCGGCGCGGCGTCTCCTCGGCGAGCGCGGCGCGATGCCGCCGCCAGTCCACCCGGCGGCGGTTGTCGGGATCGACGAGGTTGAGCGACCAGAACGCGTCGCCCTGGTAGATGTCCGGGAGGCCGGGGGACGTCAGCCGCAGCAGGAGCGCGCCGAGCGACGCGTGCTCGCCCGCCCGCGCGACGCGGTGCACGAACGGCTCGAAGTCCTCGAGGAACGCCTGGTTCTCGTACAGCGAGCGGACGAACTGCCTGACGCGGCGCTCGTGCCGCTCGTTCGGCTCGATCCAGTTCGTGTTGCGCTTCGACTCGCGCAGCGCCTTCTCGAGATACGCCTCGAGGCGCGGCGGGACGATCGGCCAGGCGCCGACGAGCGTCTGCCAGACGAGGTACTCCTCGTTCGGATCGTCCATGCCGCCGGTCAGGTCGCGCCAGCGCCGGACGCGGACGGCCCACTCCTCGTGCAGGCCGGCGAGCGCGCCGATGCGCGCGCGCACGTCGCCCGCCCGCTTCGTGTCGTGCGTCTGCGACGACAGCATCTGCAACGGGAAGCGCTCGTGCCGTGCGAGCGCCGTCTCGTGGAACCCGTCCGGTGACAGCGAGAAACGCGCCGGATTGCCGCCGACCTCGTTGAGCGCCGTCAGTCGGAAATGGCGGTAGAACGCCGTGTCCTCGACGCCCTTCGCCATCACCGGGCCTGTCGTCTGCTGCCAGCGCACGACGAACTCGGGCTGCTCGAAGCCGAGGACGGTGCGTCGCAGCGGCTCCGGCAGGACGGCACACGCCGCGCGGTCCTCGTCGTCGACGCGGTCGGCTTCGACGTACGTGCGATAGACGTGCAGCGACGCCGCCGCCTCCTCGAGCCCGTCGAACGGCACGAGCCGACGGAGCACGTCGAACTCCCGCTCGAAGATCGTCCGCGCGATCTCGAGCTTCGCCTCGGCTGCGATCGCCGCAAAGTCGCGCGTCTCGCCGGTCAGCTCGCGGTACAGCTCGGTCAGCGGCGCCTCGCCGGCCGGGTCGACGAAGAGCGCCGTCGCGTCGTTCGCGAACTCGTAGCCGGTCGTCCCCTCGACCGGCCAGTCGCGCAGCCGCTCGCCCGGCTCGAGGATCTTCTCGACCCAGACGCGGAGCACGCCCGCGTCACGGAGACGCTCGAGATACTCCCGCGGGTTCGCGAGGCCGTCCGGATGGTCGATGCGCAGGCCGTCGACGGCGCCTCGGTCGACGAGCTCCAGAACCTTCGCGTGCGTCGCGGCGAAGATCTCCGGGTTCTCGACGCGGACGCCGCCGAGGTCGTCGACGTCGAAGAAGCGCCGGTACCAGCCCGTCTGCGGGTCGTAGTCGAAGAAGCGCGTCCGGAGCTCGGGATCGCGCCAGTACGGGTTCTCCTCCTCGCTCGTCGCCATGTGGTTCGGGACGATGTCGAGCACGACGCCGAGATCGGCCTCGTGTGCCGCGTCGCAGAGCGCGAGGAACTCCGCCTCGCCGCCGAGGTCGTCCGAGATCCTCGTCGGGTCGGTGACGTCGTATCCGTGCTGCGAGCCGTGGCGCGCCTGCAGCGAGGGCGAGAGGTAGAGATGCGAGACGCCGAGCTCGCGCGCGTACGGGACGACGGTCTCCCGCGCCTGCGCGAAGCCGAGCTCGGGTGTCAGCTGGAGCCGGTACGTGCAACGGAACTCAGGCACGCCGGAGCAGCACGATCGAGCGCCCGTCCACGACGACCTCGGAGCGGGCGCCGACGCTGCCCTGCGGCGCGCCCTCGCCCGTCGCCAGCTCGACCTCCCAGTGCAGCCCGAACCGCCGCGTCGGCAGCGTGAACTCGATCGGCTCGCCGAACGCGTTGAAGAGGAGCAGGAAGGAGTCGTCGCGGATCTCCTCGCCCGTCCGCGTGCGCGACGGGATCTCGTCGCCGTTCAGGAAGACGCCGAGCGAGTGCGCGTTCGCGTTGTTCCAATCCTTCTGCGTCATCCGCCGGCCGTCCGGCCGAAACCACCAGACGTCCGGAAGGCCGGATCCCTTCACCTCGCGGCCGGTGAGGAACTGCTGGCGCCGGAAGACCGGGTGCTCGCGGCGCAGCCGGATCACGTGCTTGACGAAGTCGACGAGCTCGGTGTCCGCCTCGTCCCACCTGAACCACGAGAGCTCGTTGTCCTGGCACCAGGCGTTGTTGTTGCCGCGCTGCGTGCGGCCGAACTCGTCGCCGCCGAGCAGCATCGGCACCCCTTGCGAGAGGAGGAGCGTCAGGAGGAAGTTGCGCTGCTGGCGTGCGCGCAGCGCGTTGATCGCCGGGTCGTCGGTGTCGCCCTCGGCGCCGTGGTTCCACGAGCGGTTGTCGTCCGTCCCGTCGTGGCTGTTCTCCCCGTTCGCCTCGTTGTGCTTGTCGTTGTACGAGACGAGATCGCGCAGGGTGAAGCCGTCGTGTGCGGTGATGAAGTTGATCGACGCGAACGGCGACCGTCCGTCGTGCTGATAGAGGTCGCTCGAGCCCGTGAAGCGCGAGGCGAAGGAGGACACGTTCGCCTGCGCGCGCCAGAAGTCGCGCATGGTGTCGCGGTAGATGCCGTTCCACTCGGCCCAGAGAACGGGGAAGTTGCCGACCTGGTAG
>JBEQUF010000230.1:0-3405 GCA_040349295.1 Actinomycetota bacterium
GGTAGAGGTCGTTCAGGTCGCTGGTGGCGAACCGGCCGCCGTCCAGCTGCACCATCGGGCGCAGCTCCGGCGGAATCACCGGCACGGCGTCGAGGACCATCCACTCGGGCTTGTTCTCGGACTTGCGGAATGCCTCGACGACCTTCAGGCGCTTGATGGCGCGCTGCTGCTTCTGGCCCTTCGAGGTCGCGATCTGGTCGCGGAGGTCTCCACCCAGCAGGTTGAGGTCCTCGCGCGTCAGCAGGTCGCGGATCGCCTGGGCACCCATGCCCAGGCCGACGTACTCGCCGAAGCCCCACTCGGAACCGAACCGGTCCTTGGGCTCGCGGGCCAGCTTCTCGTCGCCCACGACCTCCTTCGGGCCGATCTCGCGGAACTTCTCCCAGGCCTGGTCGAGCGTCAGCAGGCGCTCGTCGTAGAGCTCGTCGGTGTCCTTGCGGCGCTGGTTGATCTCCAGCACCATCTCGCGCACCTTGAGCGCCCACGCCTCGATCTGGCGGTGGTCGTCGCGGGTCATCTTGCCGTCGGCCTTGAGGCACAGGTCGTTGGCGGTCGCGCGGAGCTCGTAGCCCTCCTCGGCCCGATGCTCGGCGGCATCGCGGACGAGATCGGCCAGCAGCCCGTTGCCGAGACCGCGGGCCTTGTCCATCTCCTTCAGCTCGCCGAGCGTCACCATGATGGGCCCGTCGGCCGGCGTCGCGCCACCGTCCTCGCCCTGCAGGTACGTGGTGACACGGTCGAGCTGCTTGCGCGCGTTGCCCTTCGCGGTGCCCTTGCCGGTCTCGATCGTCTCGAGCACCGGAGCCAGGGCGCCGAGCGCGTGCTCGGCGGCCAGGGCGATGGTGTCGAGCTCCTTCGAGCTCAGCTTGCGGTCCTCGCGGACGGCCCGGGAGTGCACGAGCTCGCGCACCTTCTTCGGGTCCTCGCCGCCGATGCGGGCCGCGAGGTCGCGGAGCAGGCCGGAGGCCAGCTCGCGGGCGTCGTCGAGGACGAAGCCCTGCTCCTCGGCCCACGAGCCGAGCATGCGCGCCCAGTACTCGTCGTCGTCGTCGAAGCTCTCACGGGCGCCGGACACGAAGAACTCGCGGCGGCGCTGGAGGCGCTCCTCGACGAAGCCGATCTCCTCGGCGCGCTCGGTCTCGAGCTGCTCGCGCTCGGAGAGGATCTTCCCCTCGAGCTCGTTCAGGTCGGCCTCGCGCTTCTCGAAGTCGACGTACGTGCAGATGTGAGCCGCGAAGTAGAGGACCTTCTCGAGCTCCTTCGGCGCGATGTCGAGCAGGTAGCCGATGCGGCTCGGGACACCCTTGAAGAACCAGATGTGCGAGACGGGCGCGGCCAGGTCGATGTGACCCATGCGCTCGCGCCGCACCTTCTGGCGGGTGACCTCGACGCCGCAGCGCTCGCAGATGATGCCCTTGTAGCGGACGCGCTTGTACTTGCCGCAGTAGCACTCCCAGTCCTTGGTGGGACCGAAGATGCGCTCGCAGAAGAGGCCGTCCTTCTCGGGCTTGAGCGTGCGGTAGTTGATGGTCTCCGGCTTGGTGACCTCGCCGGACGACCAGGAGTGGACGTCCTTCGTGGAGGCCAGGCCGATCTTGATGTAGTCGAAATCGTTGATGTCGATCAACGGGTGCTCCTAGTTGGTCGGTGGAGGGGGAATGAGATGGGCGTCGAGCCCATCACTCCTCGACCTCCACCTCCTCGGCCGGTTCCAGGTCGAACTCGACGGCGCCCAGCGGCGCGGCGTCGTCCTCGTCGTCGTCGCTGTCGTCGACGACGACCTCGGTCAGCTGCTCGTCGGCGGCGACGTGGAGCTCACCCTCGAGGTCGATCTCCTCGACCCCTGCCTCGACTTCCTGCACGTCCGGGTCGCGCGGCGTGGACCGCAGGCGCTCGGGCGACAGGTCGACGCCGAGCTCCTCGGCGGCGCGCAGCAGCTCGTCGTCCTCCTCGGCGATCTCCAGCCGGGCACCGTCGTCGCGCATCGGCTTGACGTCGAGCGCGAGCGACTGCATCTCCTTCAGGAGGACCTTGAACGACTCGGGGATGGACGGCTCGGGGATGTTCTCGCCCTTGACGATGGCCTCGTACGCCTTGACGCGGCCGACCGTGTCGTCGGACTTGATGGTGAGCATCTCCTGCAGCGTGTACGCGGCGCCGTAGGCCTCGAGCGCCCAGACCTCCATCTCGCCGAAGCGCTGGCCGCCGAACTGGGCCTTGCCGCCCAGGGGCTGCTGCGTGACGAGCGAGTAGGGGCCCGTGGAGCGCGCGTGGATCTTGTCGTCCACGAGGTGGAGCAGCTTCAGGATGTACATGTAGCCGACCGCGACCTTGTTGTCGTACGGGTCGCCGTTGCGGCCGTTGTACAGCTGCACCTTGCCGGAGACGCGGCGGGTGCCGGACTCGTCGTCGTCGACCTCGAGGTCGATCGGCGAGCCGGCGTTGCGCTGGGCCCACGCCACGAGCTCGGAGTCGACCTCCTGCACCGTCGCGCCGTCGAACACGGGCGTGGAGATCCACTCGACCGGAGCCGGATCCTCGTCGGTGCGGAACCGCGCCGCGAAGCCCAGGTGGATCTCGAGGACCTGCCCGATGTTCATGCGGCTCGGGACGCCGAGCGGGTTCAGGATCACGTCGACCGGCGTGCCGTCGGCGAGGAACGGCATGTCCTCCTCGGGCACGATCTTGGAGATCACGCCCTTGTTGCCGTGGCGGCCGGCGAGCTTGTCGCCCTCCGCGATCTTGCGCTTCTTCGCGACGAAGACGCGGACGAGCTCGTTCACGCCCGGCGGCAGGTCGTCGCCCGCCTCGCGCGAGAACGTCTTGACGCCGATGACCTTGCCGCCCTCGCCGTGCGGGACCTTGAGGGAGGTGTCACGGACCTCGCGCGCCTTCTCCTTGAAGATGGCGCGGATCAGCTTCTCCTCGGCCGTCAGCTCGGTCTCGCCCTTCGGCGTGACCTTGCCGACGAGCAGGTCGCCGGAGCCGACCTCGGCGCCGATGCGGACGATGCCGCGATCGTCGAGGTCCTTCAGCGACTCCTCGGAGCGGTTCGGGATGTCGCGCGTGATCTCCTCGTCGCCGAGCTTCGTCGTGCGGGCGTCGATCTCGTACTCGTGGATGTGCACGGACGACAGCACGTCGTCCTTGACGATCCGCTCCGAGAGGATGATCGCATCCTCGAAGTTGTAGCCCTCCCACGACATGAACGCGACGAGCAGGTTCTTGCCGAGCGCGAGCTCGCCGAGCGACGTCGAGGAACCGTCCGCGAGCACCTCCATCTCCTCCACGCGGTCGCCCTCGTGGACGATCGGCTTCTGGTGGATGAGGGTGCCCTGGTTGGAACGCATGAACTTGATCAGCTCGTAGCGGTCCTCGGTGCCGTCCTCGGTCGCGACCACGATC
>JBEQUF010000232.1:0-7669 GCA_040349295.1 Actinomycetota bacterium
CGGCCCGGTCGAGGCCGGCGCGCCGCACGACGTCCGGGTCGAGGTCGAGAACGCCGGCACGGCGCCGTGGCGGACGCGCGGGCACGAGGCCGGCCTCTTCCTCGCCTACCACTGGCTCGACGAGCGCGGCAACCCGATCGTCTGGGACGGCGTGCGCACCCCGCTCGACCGCATCGTCGAGCCGGGCGCGGTGCTCGAGCAGACGATGACGGTGCGCGGCCCCGTGCCGCCCGGCCGCTACCGGTTCGCGGTCGACCTCGTCGAGGAGTGGCGCTTCTGGGTGGCGGAGCTCGGCGTGCCCGCCTGGGAGGAGACGGTCGACGTGCAGGCGCGGAGCGGGACGCCCCGCGTCTTCGGAGCGACACCCGCAGACGACTGGCTGCGCGCCGCGGCGGAGCTGCACCGCGAGGGGTATGCCGCCGTCGCGGGCGCCGTCGAAGGGCTGCGCGACTATCCGGCCGGCGGCGGGCGCAACCCGCGATTCGCGCTGCCGCTCGTCTGCCCGTCGCTCCTGCCGCCGCTCGAGCCGAACGCCGAGGTCGACGGGCTGCCTGCGTGGAAGCCGGAGGACGACGAGCCCTTCATGTACGACGGCCGGCTGGTGCTGCGGCCCTAGACGTCGATCGCGATCTGGTCGTCGACGCGCGTGAAGACGAGCGCGCCGAGGGCGAGAGCCACGGCGCACGCGACGACGAGATAGAGCGCGTCCGTCCAGTGCGGCAGATGCCCCTGGAAGAGCGGCGCCCGCACAGCCTGCACTGCCGGGGCGATCGGATTGAGCCAATGGATCAGCTCGCCGATGTGCCGGTGCTTCGACGACACGGTGTCGAGGCCGTAGAGGATCGGCGTCAGGAAGAACCACGGCACGAGCATCGCCGCGACGATGAACTCGACGTCGCGGAACAGCACGTCGAGCGACGCGAACAGGAGGCCGAGCCCGGCGACGATGCCGACGAACAGCGCGGCGAGCGGGATCGCGAGCCACTCCGTCGCGCGGACGCGGCCGAGCGCAACGAAGTTGATCACGAGCAGCAGGCCGAGCATCGCCGCGAAGGAGACGCAATGCGCGAACACGACCGACAGCGGCACCAGCTGCCGGGGAAAGCGCGTCTTCCGGATCAGGTTCGCGTTGTCGAGCATCGACCGCGTCGCCGACTGCACTGCCGCGGCGAAGAAGGTCCACAGCGCAAGCCCGCTGAGCAGGAAAAGCGGGTAATGACCGCCATCCGCGAACGGCGACTTCCACACGACGCCGAACACGAGCAGGTACACACCCATGAGCATCACGGGGTTCGCGACGGTCCAGAGGACGCCGAGCGCGGAGCCGCGGTACTTCGCCTGCAGGTCGCGGCGGAAGAGGTTCCCGAGCAGTTCGCGGTAGCGCCAGACGTCGGCGTAGACCGTCATCGCTTGCGCCCGTAGATCGAGGCGCCCGCGTAGCGCGCCGGCGTCAGGTGCGCGAGCGTGCCGAGCGTCATCCCGATCTTCGGGACGCGCGAGAGGAAGTACCCGAACGGCACGGGCGGCCAGCCGTCGGCGCGCTCGACGCGACGGATGACGACGCCGTTCAGCGCGAACGCGCCGGCGTAGTGCCAGATCGTGTGGACGTGCTCGTTGATGCCGAGCGCCTTCTCGCCCTCCTGCTCCGGGTTGTCCTTGCTGCGCAGCACGCCGCGGATGCCCTCGTTGAGCCCCGCGACGATGCCGCCGTGCTTCGTCACCCGGGCCATCTCGCGGACCATCAGATTCAGGTCGAGCGCGTGGTGCAACGTCGCGACGCAGTAGACGATGTCGAACGTCTCGTCCGCGAACGGCAGATGCTCGCCGTCCGCCTGCACGCGGCCGAAGTCGCCGTAGAACGCGCCGCGCCCGACGCCGATCTTCGGGTCGACGAGGATGTCGGTCGCGACGAACTCGCAGTCGCGCTCGAGCCAGAACCGCGCCGCCCACGCCTTGGCCGCGCCGACCTCGAGCACGCGCAGGCCGCGGAGATCCTTGACGTAGCGGTCGAGCAGCACCTGGAACGAATGCCCGTTCGCAAGCCACAGCGGGTTGTCCCACCCGAGCTCGCGGTTCACGAACGGCAGCACCGCGTCGACGGCGTCGTCAGGCTCGTACCAGCCCTCGGCCCGCGCCTTCTCGACCCACCCCTCGGCCTCGCGCAGCTTCTCGCGCGCGCCCGGAAGGTCAGGATGGAGCATGAGCGGGATCCCGTCGTCGGTGATCCCGTAGGTCCGGGAGCAGACTGGGCAGCGGAGCCCGCCGCCGTCCTCGACGAGCGTCGAGCGGTCGAAGGGACAGCGGAGAAGGTCGAGGGCCACAGTCGGCACGGGCCCACCGTAACGACCGTAACGGACTTCTTACAGCCGTTCGTTACGCTCCGAACGTGACCGTGGCGGTGGCTGCGCTCGCAGCGCTGCCTGCGAGCTTCTTCACGATTCGCGGCCTCCTGCGCACTCCGGCGGCCCGTCACCTCGTGGCCGCGCCCCGGGCCGAGCGCTGGCACACCCGCTCGACCCCCCTGCTCGGCGGCAGCGGGATCTTCGCCGGCCTGCTCGCGGCGGTCGCGATCGGGCTGGCGCTGAACGCCCTCGACGCAACCCGCCCGCTCGCCGGCGTCGTCGGTGGCTGCGCCCTCCTCTTCGTCGCAGGCGTCGCCGACGACCTCTTCCATCTGCCGCCGGTTGCAAAGCTCGCAGCCCAGGTCGCCGCCGCCGTGCTCGTGATCGCTGCGGGGATCCGCGTCCAGATCATCCACGAGCCGGTGCTGGCCTGGGGGCTCGGCATCTTCTGGCTCGTCGCGATGACGAACGCCTTCAACCTGCTCGACAACATGGACGGCCTGGCCGCGAGCCTGGCTGCGATCGCTTGTGCGTTCTTCGCCATCGACGCCTTCAGCGCCGACCCGAACCGACTCGTCGGCATCGTCGCACTCGGTCTCTGCCTCGCCTGCGCGGGCTTCCTGCCGTACAACCTGCGTCTGCGGGGTCCGGCGGCCGTCTTCATGGGGGACAGCGGCAGCCAGCTGCTCGGCTTCGCGGTGGGCGCGCTCGGGCTCGACACGGCCTGGACAGTCGCCGGCTCGACGGCGGCCACGCTGCTCGTGCCGCTGCTGATCCTCGCCGTGCCGATCCTCGACACGACGCTCGTCACCGTCGTCCGACTCCTCGAGGGCCGGCCGGTCAGCCAGGGCGGCCGAGACCACACCTCGCACCGCCTCGTCTACCAGGGTCTCTCCGACAAGCGCGCGGTGGTGCTGCTCGCGATCGTCTCCGGCGCGATCGGCCTCACCAGCCTCGCCTACGAGCGGCTGAACGACACGCGGATCACGCTCGCCGGCGTCCTGATCACGTTCGCCTTCCTCGTCCAGTTCGGCAGCTACCTCGCCGACCAGAACCGCCAGCCCGAGGTCACGGAGGCGTCGTCGTTCGTCCGCTCGCTGCTCATCCACCGGCGGCGCCTGATCGAGGTGCTCGTCGACTTCGCTCTGATCACCAGCGCGTTCACTGCGTCGTACTTCATCCGGCTCGAAGGCTCGGGCTCCGTCTCCCAGCGTCACGTCTTCAACTTGACGCTGCCGGCCCTCCTCGTCGCGCGCTACATCTTCTTCGTCATCTTCGGTCTCTACCGCGGCGTCTGGCGCTACGCGGGGGCTCGCGACGCGGCGTCGATCTTCGCCGCCGTCGTCGCGTCCGAGGCGGCGGCCTTCCTGTTCATCTGGGTGACGGTCGACTGGCAGACGTTCCCGCGCGGCATCTTCGCCGTCGATGTGCTGGTCTGCTCGTTGCTCATCGCCGTCTCGCGGTTCTGGGAGCGCGCGATCGCACATGCGCTGCGCGCGTTCGTGGGTCGCGATGATCAGCAGCGGGTGCTGATCGTCGGCGCCGGACGGAGCGGCAGGAGCCTGCTCCGCGAGCTGCGCGAGTCGCGAGGCGTACGCGTCATCGGGTTCCTCGACGACGACGTACGCCTTCGCCACCGACGCATCCAGGGCGTTCCGGTGATCGCGACGCTCGACCAGATCGGCTGGGCGCTCGGTCGCCAGGATCCCGACGCCGTCTACGTGACGATTCCCGGCGCGGATCGTGAGCGGCTCGACGGCATCGTCGAAGCCTGCAATCGCGCCGACGTGAGCTGCCGCTTCGTCCGCCGTCAGATCGACCTCGACCCGACCGTCGTCCTCACGTGAGCGCCGTCGCAACGACGAACACGCGAGCGGGCATCTCCGACCGGCTCCTCGCAGCAGTCCCGCTGGCGTCGATCTACCTGTGGCTCTCGATCGTCTATTGCATCGAAGCCTGGAAGCGCGTCACGCCGTGGCTCTTCACCGACGAGCTCGAGTTCACGCAGCTCTCGCGCTCGATCGCCGCCACCGGCCACGCAGCACGGCGCGGCGAGCCGCATGGCTTCGGGTCGATCTACGTCTTGCTGATCGCGCCCTTCTGGCGGATCAACGATGTCGCTGCTGCGTTCGCGGCGATCAAGTACTTCGACGTGCTCGTGATGACGGCGGTTGTGTTCCCGACCTACTTCCTCGCGCGCCTGGTCGTGGGCAAGGTTCCCTCGCTGTTCGCAGCCGCGGCGGCGGGCGTCATCCCGTCGCTCGCATACTCGTCGTGGATCGTGCAGGAAGTGCTCGCGTACCCGTACGCGACGCTGTGCTTCTTCCTGATCGCCAAGGCCCTGGTCACGAAGACCCGCTGGTGGATCGCCGCTGCCGCCGTCGCATCGGTCGCCGCGCCGGTCGTGCGGAACGAGCTGCTCTGCGTCCCGCTCCTCGTCGCTCTGGCGCTCATATTCATGTGGTGGTCGAGCGACCGCATGCATACCCGCCGGCTGTCCTGGACGTACGGCGACTGGCTCGGCGCGTTCGCGATCGCGGCGGGCGCGATCATCCTCTTGAGCGGCTTCCTCAGCCACCACTCGCATCAGTGGCTGATGAACACCGCGTACAACTGGACCAAGAAGCGCATCTTCGTCTACGGCGACTGGGCGGCCGGGGCGCTCGCGATCGGCATCGGCGTCGCACCGCTCGCGATCGGGCTCGCCGGCCTCGTACCTGTTCGCGCCGAGCAGCGCTCACGGGCGCTCCGCGTCTACCGCTGCGTCGCGACGGCGGCGATCGTCGTCTTCGGGATCTACACCGGCATGAAGGGTGCGTTCCTGTCGCAGACCTTCGCGAGCCGGTCGGAGGAGCGCAATCTCATCTACATCTGCCCGCTGCTCTTCGTCACGATCGCCTACGTCCTCGAGCGGCGGAGGATCAACCTCTGGGCACTCGGCGCAGCGGGCACCTATGTCGTCTACCTGATGGCGGGAGTGCCGCTCTTCATCGGCAACGGCTACTACTCGGACGCGCTCGGGCTCGCGATCATCCAGCAGGCGAACCGCTACTTCCTCCTCGGCCGCCCGCACGCGCGCGTCATCCTCGTCGTCGCCCTGGTCGTCGGGCTCGTCCTGACGGTGCTCGCGACCCGACTCCGCCGCACGGCAGGAGTGGTCGCCGCCGGGGCGCTCGCCGTGCTGATCCTCGCCTGGAACGTCACGGCCGAGGTTGCGGCGGCCGCCGGGAACATCACGTCGAGCCGCGACCTCCGACCGACGCTCGGCCATCCGTTCACGTGGGTCGACGATGCGACCCACCTCAAGCCGACGCTCTACCTCGGCCAGCAGCTGAGCGACCAGAACGCCGAATGGCTGCTCGAGTTCTGGAACCGCTCGATCACGACCGTTTCCAGCCTCGACGGCACGGTCGGCGGTCCGGGGCCGTCGGGCGCTCCGAACATCCTGCCGAACGGCCAGCTCTACTGGACAGACGTCTTCGACCCGACCGACCCGGGGAAGCTCTTCGACTACGCCGTCGAGCAGCTGCCGTGCATCACGTTCGCGGGCACGCCGATCGAGACGCACCACTACCGGGGCGGCACGTGGCGGCTCGTCCAGCTGACGAAGCCGAACCGGCTTCGTGCGTATTGCAGCGGCATCTACACCGACGGCTGGAGCGGGGCGAACGACAGCTCGTACTTCCGCTTCGTCGGCCACGCGCACGGCTGGCTGCGCATTCGCTTGAACCGCCAGCTCCCGCGGCCGACCGGCATCGAGATCCAGCTCGGCACGGTGGCGGAGTCGGACAAGCAACCGGTGTTCGGACGAGTGCTCCGCACGACGCGCCTCCGGCTCCGTGCGTACGGCCAGCGGACGGTGTGGGTCCCGACGCCGCCGGGGCGGTTCGTCGTCCGGACGGTCGTCGACGACAAGGTGGTCCCGTCGCAGATCGGGCTACCGGGCGGCGACGTCCGGCAGCTCGGTGTGAAGGTGACGTACCAGTGGCACCTATCGAAGCGCCAGTAGCCGCTCGGGATGCTTCCGCAGGAAGCGGAGCATCGCCCGCGCGTGCCACAGCGTGTGCTTCGTGAGGAACCTCTTGTCGACGACCGCCGCGTACTCGTGGTGGACGACCGCTGCCGGGACGTACCACCGCTCCCAGCCGGCCTGCGCGGCGCGGTAGTTGAGGTCGATGTCCTCGCAGTACATGCGGTAGCCGCCGTCCCACCCGCCGATCTCCTCGAGCATCGCGCGGCGCTGCAGGAGGAACGCACCGAGCATCGTGTCCGACTGCACCGGCTCCGTGGGGCGCTCGCCGAGCAGGTAGTGCTTGCGCTGGAAGCGCAGCGGCGGGAAGAGATAGCGAAGCGGCGTACGGCGGACGATCGTCGCGCCGATCGTCGGGAAGCTCCGCCGCGACGCCTGCCACGTGCCGTCGCTGTAGAGCATCTGCGGCCCCGCGACGCCGCAGCGCGGATGCTGCTCCATGAACTCGCTCAGAATGGCAACGGCATCGGGCTCGGGGACCGCATCCGGATTCGCGACGAGCACGAGCTCGTGCGTCGTATTCGCGATGCCGACGTTGCAGTTCTCGGCGAACGAGAGCACGCGGTCGTTGCGGTGCACGCGCACACCCGCGGGGAGCGCGTCGGGAACGCTCGCCGGCACAGGGTTCGCGATCAGGAGCAGCTCGTCGACCTGCGCCGCGAGCACGGGCAGCGACTGCTCGAGCTCGTCGGCGTGACCGTGGGAGATGACGACGCCGCTGACCTTCATGCCAGCACTGCACGGTAGACGGCGGCGGTTGCGGCGGCGGTCGTGTCCCAGCTGAGCTGGCGCGCCCGCTCGAGGCCGGCGCGCGACCACGGCTCGGGATCGGCGAGCACCTCACGCAGACGCTCCGCGAAGTCGTCCGGCTCCGCGTAGGCGACCGCGTCGCCGCCGGTCTCGCGCACGGCAGGGTCAGGAGCGGCGACGACGGGCGCGCCGCAGGCCATCGCCTCGGCGACGGTCAGACCGAAGCCCTCGTAGCTCGTCGGCGCCAGCACCGCCGCGGCGTTGCGGTAGAGCCGGATCAGCTCGTCCTTGTCGACGAAGCCGCGCACCTCGACGCCGCGCTCCCGCAGCGCCGCGGCGAGAGCCTCGTCGCGCACAGGGCCGACGGCGACGAGCCGGCGGCCGACCGCCCGGGCCGCGTCGGCGGCGACGAGCGGCCGCTTGCGCGCCTCGATCGAGCCGACGAGCAGCAGGTCGTCGCCGCGCGCCGCGCCATCCGGGGCGAAGTCCGGGTCGGCCCCGAGCGGCGTCACGACGACGTGCTCCGGCGGCAGGTGGTACAGCCGGA
>JBEQUF010000246.1:0-8037 GCA_040349295.1 Actinomycetota bacterium
CAACGCAAGTGGATGCGGCGCATCCCCGGCCTCGTTATGGTCGAGACCGCCGATGACGTCGTCGCTCTGGTCCGCGCACGGAAATGAATACGTGGTCGCCGAAGGCGACTACGAGATGGCCGGGGACGGCGCGCTCGAGGTCGAGCGGATCGAGGGCGACGACGTCTGGATCACGATCCGCAATCCCGACGGCTCGGTGGCGGAGCTGTCGGGGAACGGCACGCGGATCGCCGGCGCCTGGCTGATCGAGCGGACGGGGAACGACGTGGCGCGCGTGCACGTCGGGCCGCGCACGGTCGAGGTGCGCCGCGTCGGCGACGTGTACGAGTCGGCGGTCGGCGAGGTGGTCGTCCACGCGCCGGAGCGGATCGCCGACTGGGACGTCGTGCGGGTGATCGTCGGCAACCCGCACGCGGTCGTCCTCGGCGACCCGGACGACCTGCCGCGGATCGGCCCGACGCTCGAGACGCACCCGGCGTTCCCGAACCGCACGAACGTGCAGGTCGCACGCATCGACGCGCCCGGCGACGTCACGGCGCGCGTCTGGGAACGCGGCGTCGGCGAGACGACGGCATCGGGGACGAGCGCGGTCGCGGTCGCGGCCGCGACGCACGGCGCCGGCGAGGTCGTCGTGCACTTCCCGGGCGGCGACCTGCGCGTCACCCTGCGAGACGGCGAGGCGACGCTGCTCGGCCCGGCCGAGCGCGTGCGCTAGCTCGCGATCTCGTACTCGCGCAGGACGTCGTTCAGCGACGTCTTCAGATCGGTCTGCTCGCTGCGCCAGCCGATGATCAGCGCGCAGTTCAGGTGGTACGTGCCGGCGGGGAACTCCTTCGGCCGCGTGCCCGGTACGACGACCGCGTTCGGCGGCACGTAGCCGCGATGCTCGACCGGCTCGTCGCCCGTGACGTCGATCACCGGCACCGAGCCGGTCAGCGAGACGTTCGGGGCGAGCACGGCGCGCTCGCCGACGACGACACCCTCGACGAGGATGCAGCGCGAGCCGATGAAGGCGCCGTCCTCGACGATCACCGGCAGCGCCTGCGCGGGCTCCAGCACGCCGCCGATCCCGACGCCGCCCGACAGGTGTACGTCGGCGCCGATCTGCGCACACGAGCCGACCGTCGCCCACGTGTCGATCATCGTGTTAGGCCCGACCCAGGCGCCGATGTTCACGTAGCTCGGCATCATCACGACGCCCTGCGAGAGAAACGAGCCGTACCGCGCCGTCGCCGGCGGCACGACGCGCACGCCGAGGTCGGCGTAGTTCCGCTTGAGCGGGATCTTGTCGACGTACTGGTACGGGCCGACCTCGATCGGCTGCACCTTCGTGATCCGGAAGTAGTCGAGGATCGCGTTCTTCGCAGCCTCGTCGACGTGCCAGGCGCCGTCGCGCTTCTCGGCGACGCGGCGCTCGCCCTTGTCGAGGGCGTCGATGATCTCGAGTGTCTCGCTCATAGGGAGCGCAGTATGTCGGCAGCGCGTCGGCACTCGTCGAGCGTGGGGACGAGCGCGAAGCGGATGTAGCCGGCCCCGCTCGGCCCGAAGAACTCGCCGGGGGCGACGACGAGGCCGCGCTCGAGCAGCCGGTCGACCGCGTCGTCCGGCGCGACGACCCAGAGGTACATCGTCGCCTGCGACGCGACGATCTCCCAGCCGAGCGCCTCGATGGCGGGGATCATCACGTCCCGCTTCGCCGCGTAGCGCGCGCGTGTCTCGGCGACGTGCCGCTCGTCGTCCCAGGCGACGACGGACGCGCGCTGCACGAATTCCTGCGGTGCGGTGCCCGCGTTCGGCCGGTACGCCTTGTGCGCGGCGACGATCTCGGGCGGCGCGGCGAGGAAGCCGCTCCGGTAGCCCGTCATCGACGACCGCTTCGACAACGTCTGGAAGACGATCATGCGCGAGCGGTCGGCGACCTGGAGCGCCGACACGGGCGGCTCGTCGAACCACAGCTCGCTGTACGCCTCGTCGGAGCCGACCCAGAAGTCGAGCTCCTGGGCCTTCGCGGCGAGCTGCTCGTAGAACTCGAGCGGCGCAGGCGCACCGGTCGGGTTGTGCGGGTAGTTGACCCACACGAGGGCGACGTCGCGTCCGAGCGAGTCGAGGTCGGGCAGGAAGTCGCGCTCGCGCGTGAGCGGCAGCGTCTGCACGCGCGCGCCCGCGAAGAGCGCGCCGCGCTCGTACACCGGGTACGCGGGCTCGCCGAAGGCGACGACCTTGCCGGCCGTGTCGAGCACGGTCGCGAGCGAGAAGATCGCCTCCTTCGACCCGTATGTCGGCACGATCTCGGTGTCCGGATCGACGTCGACGCCGAAGCGGCTCGCACACCAGCGGGCACAGGCCGCGCGCAGCTCGGGCAGGCCGGCGGCGAGCGGGTACGGCGAGCGCTCCGGAACCGCGGCGATCAGCGCCTCCCGGATGAGCACGTCGGTCGGCTCGTTCGGGTCGCCCTTGCCGAAGTCGATCACCTCGACGCCGGCGGCCAGCAGGTCGCGTCGGCGCTCCTCGAGCTTCACGAACGGATAGGTCGCCATCGCGCTGAGCGTCGGGTTGATCACGAGAGAAATGTACGGAGCGTCTCGAAGGCGACGTGCAGGTTGTCGACGGGGATCTGCTCGTCCTTGCGATGGGCGTAGCGCGTCAGGCCAGGGCCGTAGTTGATCGCGTCGATTCCCTGCTCGTGGAACTGCGCCACCGGCGTCCAGGCCTGCTTCGGCGCGATCTCCGGCACGAGACCCCGCAGCCGGGCGATGTGCGCGTTCGCCAGCGCGGGCGGGGCGGAGGGCGAATTGCTCAGGATCTCCAGCTCGCCGTGCGGGACGAGCGCGCGCAGCGTCGCCTCGGCGTCGTCGCGCATGAAGCGGTAGTTCAGCTCGACGCGCGCCTCGGCCGGGATGACGTTCGACGCGATGCCGCCGGCGACACGGACCGCGCTGACGACCTCCCGGTAGACGAGCCCGTCCAGCTCGACGTCGTTCGGCTCCAGCTCGACGAGGCCCTGCAGGCCGCGCACCAGCTCGTGGATCGCGTTCACGCCTGTCCACGGCCGCGCCGAGTGGGCGCTCTCACCCCGGAACGTGACCTGCGCCTGCAGGTTGCCGAGGCAGCCGGCGTGGAGGATGCAGTCGGTCGGCTCCAGGACGACGGCGAGCTCGACGCCCGCGAGGTACGGCCAGACGACCGGCAGCGGCGACTCCGCGACCGGCACCTCTTCGCGGGTGAAGAAGAGATACCGCCCCGGGACGCCGGCGCGCGCGAGCTCGACCATCACGGCGATGCCGCCCTTCATGTCGGACGCGCCGACCCCGTGCACCGCGCCGTCCTCGATCCGCCCCGGCAGGTTTCCCTGCGCCGGGATGGTGTCCAGATGGCCGGCGAGGACGATCGGCCCGTCGCCGTAGAGGAGGACCTCGCCGTCGTCGAAGACCGCCTCGCCCGGCATCAGCTCCCGGATCAGCTCGACCGCAGGCCCCTCCTGGCGGCTCTCGGAGGGGGCGTCGATCAGGCGCAGCGTCGTCTGGGCGAGGTCGGGCACGCCGTCATAATGGCGTGCATGGAGGAACCGGAGCGCGGCTTCGTCCTGGCCGTGCTCGGTCAGGGCGTGGATGCGGACGACGAGCTCGGCGAGCTCGAGGAGCTCGCCCGCACCGCGGGCGTCCAGCCCGTCGCGCGGCTGGTCCAGCACCGGACCCAGCCCGACTCGCGCACCTACGTCGGCAAGGGCAAGCTCGAGGAGCTGAAGGAGGCGTACGAGGACACGAAGTCCGAGGTGCTGCTCGTCGACGACGAGCTGTCCCCGTCGCAGCAGCGCGCGCTCGAGAACGCGATGCAGGCGCGGGTGATCGACCGGACGCAGCTGATCCTCGACATCTTCGCCCAGCACGCCGTCACCGCCGAGGGGAAGCTCCAGGTCGAGCTGGCGCAGCTCGAGTACAACCTGCCGCGCATGCGGGGCATGTGGCAGCACCTCGAGCGGCTCGGCGGCGGCGTCGGCACGAGAGGCCCCGGCGAGTCGCAGCTCGAGACCGACCGCCGGCTCGCACGCCGCCGTGTCTCGCTCCTCAAGACCCGGCTCAAGGAGCTCGGGCATCAGCGTGAGGTTCGCCGGAAGGAGCGCCGCCGCACGGAGACCCCGACCGTGGCGCTCGCCGGCTACACGAACGTCGGCAAGTCGACGCTCCTCAACGCGCTCACCGACGCGGGCGTGTCCGTGCGCAACCGCCTGTTCGAGACGCTCGATCCGACGACGCGCGGCTTCGACTACGACGGACGCCGCTATCTCGTCACCGACACGGTCGGCTTCGTCCGCCGGCTGCCGCATCAGCTCGTCGAGGGCTTCGCGGCGACGCTCGAGGAGACGCTCGTCGCCGACCTCGTGCTGCACGTCGTCGACGGGTCGGCGCCTCCCGAGCGGTTGACCGAGCAGATAGCGTCGGTCGACGCGGTGCTGCGCGAGATCGGCGCGAACGAGCTGCCCCGAGAGCTCGTGATCAACAAGGTCGACCTCGTCGACGCCGAGGGACGGACCCGGCTCGCGAACCGCTACCCGGACTCGCTGCAGGTGTCGGCGGAGACGGGGGAGGGGCTGGAGGGGCTGCGGGCACGCATCGCCGAGCGGTTCGCGGAGCGCTTCGAGCCGGTGCGGCTCCTGATCCCGTATACGGAGGGCGGACGCCTGAACGAGCTCTACGCGCTCGGTGCGCCGATCGAGGAGCGCGAGGACACCGACGAGGGCGTGCTCGTGCTCGCCCGGCTGCCGCGCCGCGAGATCGCGAAGCTCGCGCGGTTCGTGGTTGCATGATCGAGCTGCCGATCCAGCGCCTCCGCGACGACGCGGTCGTCCCGGAGCGGGCGTACCACGGCGACGCGGGCCTCGATCTCTCCAGCTGCGAACGCGTCGAGCTGCCGCCCGGGGAGCGGGCGCTCGTCGGCACGGGTCTCGCCGTCGCGATCCCGCACGGCTACGCCGGCTACGTCCAGCCGCGCTCCGGTCTCGCGATCAAGCACGGCATCTCGATGGTGAACACGCCGGGCCTCATCGACTCCGGCTACCGCGGCGAGCTGAAGATCATCCTCGTCAACACCGACAAGCACGAGACGTTCGTCGTCGAGCCGGGCATGCGCATCGCGCAGCTCGTCGTGCTCGCGCTCCCGGAGGTGGCGCCGATCGTCGTCGACGAGCTGCCCGCGAGCGAGCGCGGGGAGCGGGGGTTCGGGTCGAGTGCAGCTTGAGCCGCGGATCCGGGTCAGCGCCGTCCTGCGCTGGCAGGACCGCGTGCTCCTCTGCCGGCACGAGAAGCTCGGCCGCGAGTACTGGCTGCTGCCGGGCGGCGGCGTCAACAGCGGCGAGAGCCTGACGGACGCGCTGCACCGCGAGCTGCTGGAGGAGTGCGGGATCGAGGACGAGCTGCCGCTCGAAGGCCCGGTCGCGCTCGTCGACTCGATCGCACCGAAGCGCGCCGTCGCGCGGAAGCACGTCGTGCACATCATCTTCGCCGCCGACCTGACCGGCCGGAACCTCGAAGCGGTGACCTCGCGCGACGTCGCCGTGCGCGGTCATCGCCTCGTCGACGCGACGGAGCTCGAGGAGATCGTCCTGCATCCGCCGCTGCAGCGCTTCCTGCTGCGCTGGCAGCCGGGCGATCCGGCCGTGTACCTCGGCGCGCTGTGGGCACCGTGAGCGCGTGACGCCGCTGCGGCACGTGTCGATCCACGGCTACCGCGCCGTGCGCGACCTCGAGTTCGAGCCCGGTAGCGTCTGCGCGCTCGTCGGCGAGGCGTCGAGCGGCAAGTCGACCGTGCTGACCGCGATCTGGACGCTGCTCGAGGCCGCGGCCCCGCCGCCGACGATCGACGACGTCTCGCACGGCACCTCGGGCCGGATCCACCTCGAGGCGGAGCTCGGTCGCGGCAGCTCGATCTTCCTCGACGCGCGGCCGCCGGACACGCTCAACCTCAACCGCGCGGGCTCGCCGCCGTGCCTCTTCTTCCCGGCGAATCTCCGCTCCCGCTCGCTCGTGGCGCCGGCGACCGGGGCCGGCGCGGGCGACGTCGCCGAGCTCTTCCTGCCGCCGCTCGCCGACCACCACTGGTCGCAGCTCGACGGCGGCCTCCAGCTCGTGCGCGGCTTCGAGCGGCTCGTCGCGTCGAACCTGCGCCGCTTCGTGCTCCTGATCGAGGAGCCGGAGCTCTATCTCAGCCCGCACATGCAGCGGCACCTCTTCCGTCTGCTGCGCGAGCTCGCGCACCGCGGCAACCAGATCCTCTACTCGACGCACGCGCCGGTCTTCCTCAGCGTCGACAAGATCGAGGAGCTGGCGCTCGTCCGGCACACCGACGACGACGGGACGACGCTCCTCCAGCCGGAGCCGCTCGCCGAGTCGGAGGCGTTCCGCGCGCTCTCCGAGTTCGACAGCGACCGGGCCGAGCTGTTCCTCGCGCGGGCGGTGCTGCTCGTGGAGGGCCGCACGGAGAAGCTCACCTTCCCGCTCGTCTTCGACGCGCTCGGCCACGAGCCCGACAAGGAGGGCGTGCTCGTGCTCGAGTGCGGCGGCAAGGGGAACATCCCGCTCTTCGCGCGCATCTGCAACGCGTGCGAGATCCCGTACGTCGTCGTGCACGACCGCGACGCGCCGACCGGCGAGCGGCCGGTCGAGTCCGAGCGCGTCGTCAACCGGCAGATCCAGGAGGTGGCCGGCAAGCGCCGCGTCGTCGTGCTCACACCGGACTTCGAGGCCGTGGCCGGGATGAAGACCGGGCGCAGCCGGAAGCCGCGCAAGGCGGTCCGCCGGTTCACCGCGAACAACGGCGACGTGCCGGAGCCGCTGCGGAACGCCGTCGAGAAGGTGCTGAAGGCGGCCCGGTCCGCCTAGGACTTGCCGCCGCGCGTCCGCGCGCGCTGCGCCGAGACCTCGAACGCGGCGCGCTCGAGCTCGTCGGGCAGCGCCTCGAACACCGGGGCCTCACCGCCGGTGCGGTGCGCGATCGCCTCCTGCAGCAGCCAGTCCGCGAGCCGAGGGTTGCGCGGCAGCAGCGGCCCGTGCAGGTACGTGCCGATCGCGCGGCCGACGCGGCAGCCCTCGAAGCCGCTGACGCCGTCGTTGCCGAAGCCGGCGACGACGCGGCCGAGCGGCGTCGCGTCCGGATCGAGATACGTCCGTCCGGCGTGGTTCTCGAAGCCGGCGACCGGACCGAGGTCCGTCTCGAGGAGCACGTCGCCGATCATCCGGCGCTTGCCCGCGATCGTGTCGAGCGGCAGGAGGCCGACGCCCGGCATGTCCTCGCCGTGGAAGCCCGTGTAGCCGCGGCCGAGGAGCTGGTAGCCGCCGCAGACGGCAAGGAGCGCCGCACCGCCGTCGACGACCGCCTCGATCAGGGGCGCCGCCTTCCGTGCGAGGTTCTCCGCGACGAGCAGCTGCTCGCGGTCCTGGCCGCCGCCGACGTAATAGAGATCGTGCGCGCCCGGGACGATCGGGTCGTCCATCCCGATCGCCGTCACCTCGAGCTCGTGCCCGCGCCAGGCCGCCCGGCGCTCGAGCACGGCGATGTTGCCGCGGTCGGCGTAGATGTTGAGGTAGTCGGGGTAGAGGTGGCCGACGCGGATCGTCGTCATGCTGCGCGCTCCCAGTAGGGCTTCGCGAGGCCGCGCTCGACGACGATGCGCTGCAGGCCGAGCATCGCGGTGTACGTGGGCAGCACGACGAGCTCGTCCTCGGCCAGCTCGAGCCCGCGGTCGAGGGCGGCGCCGAGCTCGGGCACGACGTCGATCCTGGCCGCGTCGAGCCCGCCGTAGGCGAACCGGAGGGCGAGCTCGCCGGCGCGGCTGCCGGAGACGACGAGGCGCTCGAGGCCCGGGAGCAGCGGCTCGAAGTCGACGTCCCAGATCCAGGAGACGTCGCGGCCGTCGGCGATCGCGTCGTTGAGCGCGATCACCGCGACGCGCGGTGGCCGGCCCTCGACGAGCGTGCGGACCGCCTCGTTCGCACCGGCCGGGTTCTTGATCAGGAGGAGCAGGAGCTGCTTGCCGTCGACGGC